>NZ_JBSWSP010000013.1:0-119680 GCF_054095825.1 Candidatus Nitrosopumilus sp. bin_68KS | reverse complement strand
CAATATTTGAGTTCTTGACATCAAGACAGCCCTTGTTTGTTATCATTCTAGCTGTATGAGCAAAATATCTACTATAGTAATCACCTTTTTCAACATCATCAGTGCCAATTTCTTTGGGTTCAGAATCAACCCCAATCTCTTTTAACATATTACTGAATTTTTCAGGCCATGTTTGATAAACAAATGTGTCTGGCTCTGTATCATGCATTAAAAATCATTAACCATACCCACAAATAAAGATATCAAGAAAAGAGACACAGAGATCAATCGAATTAAATATCACAAAAGTTTTGAGTCTTTATCTAATGCTAAAATTCCAAAATAAGATTGCTCTAGTAACAGGAAGTGGTACAGGAATAGGCAAAGCCATTGCTACAAAATTCATAGAAGAGGGGGCAAGTGTAATTATTCTTGGAAGAAGAAAGGAACCATTAGAGGAAGCTGCAAAGGAACTCGAAGGAAAGATCCCTCAAGGTACAACTTCATCAGTTAGAATTTTTGCAGGAGTTGATGTTGCAGATGAATCAGCAATGAACAACATGTTTGATACGCTAAAAAATGAAAATACTACAATAGATTACATAATTAATAATGCAGGAGTGTCAGGACCTGTTACTTGTTTTGCAAACGCCCCACTCGAGGAATTCAAGAGTACTATTGGAATTCATCTAACAGGAACATTCTGGGGCTCAGTTCAGGCATTAAGAGTAATGAAAGAAGGCGGAAAAATAATTACAATTTCAACATTCTTTACAGAAGAAAAACCATTAGAACAAAGACCATATAGATTTAGAAGTCCATATACTGCAGCTCAAGGTGCAAAAAATAGATTAGCAGAATTAATGTCATGGGAATTAACTGATAAAGGAATCATGTCAATTGCAACAAATCCAGGACCAGTGCATTCAGACAGAATCTACAAGACAGTATATCCAAAAGCAGCTGCTGAATTTATGAGAGTCAGTGGATTTGAGGAGCTAATACCAACTGAAGTCGATGAAGCAAATAGAGAATTACTTCCATTATTAGGAGAAGATGAGAACGTTATCAAAGAAGGAATTGCAAAAGCTGCAGCAAAACTTGCAAACGGAAAAGATGTTACAAAACTAACTGACACATTTACAAATCTATTAAACAAAATACAAACCATTGCAGAAAAAGTACAAAACAATACATCACATATGATTGCAAATAGAGAATTTCTTTCACAAGGCCAAGTAGCAGAATCAGTACTAAATCTCTGTGATGATGAAATTGCAAAAATTATCAACGGTAAAGTTATTCCAGGTGATAGAGTATTTTATCCAGTTAAACCACATATTGGAACAACTACACCTGGTTGTCATCAACCAGATTTCACAGGAAAAGCTGTAGTCCTTACTATCGATGCAACGGATAAAGCAGATGCTCAACGAGTAGAATTTTTGGCACAGCATGTTGAGAAAAACGGCGGTAAAGTAGCATGTTTTATTTCTCAATCAACTTCTACAGAACTTCAAGAATACATCAGCAGCAAATTTCACTCTCATGTTGTAGACATAAAGAATCCTGAAGAAGTTGCAAAATGGTTAAACACCGCAAAAACCAACATTGGTGATATTTTGGGAGTGATTCACATAACTGGAAATCTCCCAGAGATGTCAAAAATGACAGAATTATCAAGAGCAGATTGGGAAGCATTAATTGAAAAATTCATCACAACACCTGCAACAGTTGCACAAAGAGCACTTGAGGAATTTGTTCCAGGCGGAACCAATGACCCACGTCTTTACAAAGACACAAACGGTGCAATAATGATTATTGGTCCAGATTTACCAGTAGGTAGAAAGGTCACAGGCACACAGAGGGGACAGGTAGAAGTTTTTAGAGGAGCATTAAGACCATTTACAACTACAGTCAATCAAGAATTAAGTGATGTCCTAAAATCAAAAATTAGAATGTTTACAATTTTCCCAGGTTCTGTAACAGGTTCAGAACCCAATAATCAAAGAATTGCAGATGCATTTAATTTTCTAGTATCAGGTAATGCAGAGTCATCATCAGAGATAGTTTTCTGTGTTGATGAATCAAGATAAGAATGAAAAAATTTTCAGAGTTTAGAATTGGAGATTCGTTTTATTCCACATGCAGTATTTCAGATAAAGAATTAGAAGAGTATCTTAATTTTTCTAGAGTTAGAAATGCATTCCTAGATGAGAGGAAAAAAGGAGAACAAAAAATCATTTCAGGAAGGGCCATTTTATCTAGAATGGAAGGAGAATTTACAAGACTAAGTCATATTTATGGAAACCACATTGTTTTTGTTGGGACTGATGGAGATCCAGAATGGAAAAATAGAAACACAAGATTTCTCAAGACATTATTCACTGATCAAGTTTTGAAATTAAAATTTACTGTATCTCAAAAAGACGACATTGATGAGGAATTTGGAAAGATTGGGATTGATTTTGAAGGAACAAATCAAGATGGCGAAATAATTGTTCTCTCAAAAAGAAACATTTACCGAGTAAAAAAAGAACCACCAAGGTAAGAGGAATATTTTCATTCCAATAGTAGTTGGAATTATTCCCAAAATTGGAATATTCCACATATGTTTTAATGAATAAAGAATACAGATTTGATTTATGGAAAAAAAGTGTTCGGGTTGTGGAAAAACTTTCAATAACAGAGCTTCGGATTTCTGTTGCCTAGAATGCTCTATGAACTATATTAATGAGGAAGATGCGAATCAAACAAATCTTAATAAATTAAAGTAAAACTCAAATGATATGCCTAACAATATTGTCAAACTCTTGAAAAACCATAATTTTCTACGAATTACAAAGTCAAACCAAGATGTTTACAATTTAATTCATTCAATGGAAAATCAAGATCAGTGTATTTTATTTTTTAATACTGAGGCCAATAGAGATAAAATCGTAAATGAATTTATCCATCCAAAAGGAATCCCTATTTTGACCACAGGTTGTTTTTCACAAGTTTCATCAAAATACGACTGCAGTCAAAATATCACATATAATGAATTAATTCAAAATAACAAGTTAGAATCAAATAAAATTAGTGAATTCCTAGTTAGCTTACTTGATAAAGCACATCCACACAATCTAGTACGTGTTGCATGTGAAGACACTAGTTGGTTTTCAGAGGTAGGATTTTTTGAAGAACATCAAAAAGCTGGTAGTCAATTGAACAAAAAAGTCTTGAATGGGCTATCCCTTCTATGTTGCTATAATCCATCGAAACTAGACGATGATAAAATAAATGTCATACTCAAAAGCCGAGATTATGTCATTTTAGAAGAACCGTTTTCAGTTTTTAAAAAAATATACAAGTAATTTATGTTCTTTAATAGTTCAGACATTATTAATTCTCAACTTTTGAAGAATATACAAATTCATTTGTAAATCATGATGAAAATCAATCTTTGGGAATTAAAAAGTGGAATTTTGCGCCATCAGTATGATCTTTATCAAACCAAATGGTCCCACCATGAGCCTCTACTATCCCTTTACAAATAGAAAGTCCCAAGCCTGTTCCTTTGTGTTTAATGTTTGAAGAGTTATCTAATTGCTTGAACTTTTCAAATATGATATCAGAATCAGTAGAAGAAATTCCAACACCATTGTCTTCAATTGAGATTATAGTCCCCTTGGGATCTTGTTTTGCCGAAATTGTAATTTTTGCATTAACTGTAGGAACAAAATCAATTGAATTTTTGACAAGGTTGGATATTACTTGAGATATACGTTTTTGATCACATTTTATTTTCCACGAGTTTTCTAATTTTAGACAAAATTCAATTTTCTTGTAACCGGAGAACTGTGTTACGTCTTCTAAAACATTTTCCAAATACTCCCTTAAATCCACCTCTGTTTTTGAAATAGACAACTGATTCAAATCAATTTTTTTAATTTCAGAAAGATCAGATAACAAATCATTTAGTTGATGAGTATTTTTTTTAATATTCTCAATTCTTTCACGCTGTTTGTTATTGAGTGTACCGTCTTTTTCTCTTAAAAGCAGATCACATAGGAAAAAAATCGGAGTCAAAGGATTTTTTATTTCGTGCCCAAGCATAGTGACAAACTCATCTTTTTGCTTGTCGGTTAGCTGTAATTGTTCTAATTTTTCTTGACTCTTTTTGGTTTTAGAATACAATAATAATAACAAACATGTAACAATAGTAAAAATGATCAATGTTGTTGGAATTACAAATTCATAAAATTCATACAGTGTTTTAAGGCCTTTTGCTTTCTGAATTAACACATGTTTTGAAAAAGATGTAGGTTCATCCCATGCATCAAGAATGATTACTTTTTCCCCATTAATCATAGTATAGTCAGTGAATTTTTCTGTAGATGCAACCTCAAGTCCAGTAACGGGTTCAACATAGTTTATTGCAGAATAATCCTCAAAAATTTGCTCAGAAAAATCAGGATATATGTGTGAAACATCAAAAGTAGTTTGACCTGAAAATTTGTAAACTGTTAATCCATCAATTTCATCAACACCTATAAAATTATAATGTAAAACAGTTCCTCCTATATCATATACATCATAGTCTTGTTGTTTTAGATTATTTGGAAACATGAAATATCCTTCTTTATCAGTGTACTCTCTAGTGAATTTATTTACAGATTCATCAAATTCGGTAATCCATAAACTTTCATCGGTAAGAATATCCTTATAATTATAAACAGTGTGAAAAATTATCTCATCGCCATTTTCCTCTATTACGTTTGTAGTCCACACAAACATCATCTTGATCGGTTCAGAAAGTTCCATTCCAATTTTCTCTGCAAACTGGATTTCTCCAACATTCTGCGATGCAAGTTCAAAAATTTCATTAGTGTTGATTAGTTGAGGTACAACTATCAACACCCAAATTAATACAGATGCAGTTCCAATTCCGCCTGCTATTGCTAAGGGTTTATTTCTCATAGAGTGATTTTTAGAGAATATTACGAGTTATAAAATTTAAAAATCCATCGCCTACTCATACGCCACAAATAGAAGCATCATTTGATCAACTCATTATTATTTACAACTACCATAACCTTGATGATTTTGAAAAAAGAAAAAAGAGGACTGCTAATCCTCATCATCATAGTCTGAATCTATGTCATCATCATAGTCTGAATCTATGTCATCATTGTTGTTATCATATTGATAACTCATAGCAAATGTGGGTGGTAATTCTTGAATATAAATAAGATGAATGATTTATTCTGGAATTTTTACAGTCCTTAATCTAATTTGCAAATGAATCAAGAGAAAACTGAACTAATTTTCATAGATTTGCGAGACAACTTACCAATTCAATCCCTTAATTTAAGCAAGTATTCACTGGGATTCATGCACAACCGTTTTAAATATGAAATTAAATTAAATTAAATAAAACCAACGAGATACATGGAAAACACGAAAGAATTCTAGGACGATTTCTAACCTGAGGTGTTTTCCAGATCAATTATTCTACTACGCAGAATAACGGTTTCTCGTTGTAAGAAATATAACAGAATAATATTTGAAATTTTTTTTGTATGTGGGGTATGCCAATAACAAAAAACAAATTATTCAAATTGTGAAACCCATTCTAAAAATAGAATTGTAATTAAGATACCTGTTCCAATAATAATTCCACATCCAAACAAAAGTTTAGTTTTCATTTTTTCACCGTACTTGAAACCAAGATCAAGTCATCATATTCAGACTCTGGAAAATAATATGAAACAATTGATTTTTTCATAAACTCTAGATTTTGTCCCTCTATTGCAAACTTGAATCCATCTAGAATAAATTCAATATTATATACACGGAACTTTTCTGGCTGAGAACTATTTTTATCCATTGCAGAGCCGCCAATTCTAATTAGAGTATCATTAATTTGCCAAAACTCTGAATTAGATTGTGCAAAATTTCGGAAATATTTTTGATCCTGTGCTGATTCATTGCTGATGTATAGAGTAATTCCATGCCAATTAAATGACGAGAAATCATGGTATAGTACTTCAACTTTGTTTGAACTAGGATTAATCTGAGTCAAAATTTGTCCTGCAAAATCAATTGGAATACTTGGATGATTGGGATTTGATGTTTCATACGAGTCCACTAGAACCTGAGAGCCTTGACGAACTTGTTCTAATGTAATATTCCGCCCTTCTCCTATCACTCCATTTTTATCCATAGTCCATACTGGAGGCTCTACATACAAAGAGCCGTTCTCATCAAGAGACAAGCCCAGATACGGTATTGCTATTGGCAAAGTATTCACTACAGGGCGCTCACCCATAATCATCAATCCATCAATTGGGCGATAGATAGAACCCCAACAAGGATCCTCCATTCGTTGTCGTCCTTGATCAGGCCAGTACTTCATCTGACAGTGAACACCAACTGACAATGCACTGTATGCCCTAAATGCTGAGACATCATCTGCTGTACCACCTAGATGTTCAGGCAGTCGAATCAAAATAAATTTCTGAAAGACATCTCTGTTTGCAGTATCTTCAGGATTGGGATAATAGAAAAACTCCATAGTGTTTGGTTTTATTGATTTTATTTGAGAGAGATCAACATTAGATTCGGAATTAAAAGGGACAGGATATACTGTCCTATCAAGGGAAACACCACTAGAATGTTCACTTATTCTGAATGTCTTTTCAAGATAATGAGATCCTATAGTTATTCTAAATAGATACCGTCCAACATCATCAATAACAACAGGATTATTTTCAGTTGAAATCAAATAATAATATCCGCCAGATTCTATAGCAATACATTGAATATCTGAACTTGCTTCCCAGATAGAATAGCCAGTAGCAGTATCAAGGATTCTAGCATCAACGTTATCTTTTGAATTGTCACAAATACTGTCATCGTTTATTTTGATAGAAATTTTCAAAGGGGTTGATGGATAAAGACGGTTATCGATTCCTAAAATCTCATATGCCGTTTCTTCAACTGGAATAATTTCAATCAGACATACATCATCATTTCTAACTCCTCCTTTTTCTGCACACAATTTATCCATGTTCATCGAATCAACTGAAAAGAACACCATAATGGATGCAATTATTATGACAAGGATTATTATTAATTTAAAATTCATTTTACAAATCTCCAAAGTTATGATTCAAGCTGTACTTTATAATTTCAGGATACTTGCATGTCACTCCAACATCAGAGCTTGCAGGAGTATGCCATGTTGCAAAATAGTCAACATCATTTATTGTAACTATACCAATATACTGTACAACAGTCACACTGGTTCCATTGTAATTATTGCATTTTGCAACAAACGTATCATATTTTTCAATTACTGCTGAAAACTCAAAGTCTTCAGTAATATCATAAACAACTCGGTCTTTGTTCCCAACTCTATAATCCTTGTCTGCAAATGTTACTAGTGCTGTATCGCCTGAAATTACAGTCATATTTTTCATTGTAAAGTAACCTACTCCATGCTCAATCGGATCAAAATGTAATTCTCCATCAATTCCAGAAATACCCCGAACATAAGATATGGCAGAGTGCTCATAAATTCTAGGATATTCATAACAAAAGAAATTTCCATTATTTGTCGTAAAGCAGGTAGAATCTTTTTTGTTCAGGGTTTCATGAAATTTTTCAGGATCATCACTGAATCCATGAGGATCAACTACCAAACTATTCAACGGAACTGAATAAGAGTAAAAATCATCAATTGTACCATAGTTTAGTGAAATTAACAATATCGGAACTAAAATTGCACTAATCATAAAGAGAGCATCAACTGATTTCATGTATCAATAAAATTGAATTTGTGATGCTCATAAAGACTTCGAATCTTTTACTCTAAAGTAACATCAAAGGAACTATAGACGTCGATATAGTTCCTTAAACTCCAATGATAAATCATAGGAGATGTTAAGCAAGTGTGCAATCTGATTCATCGAGGTTCTTTTCTGTCCCAGACGTCTAAGTATCATCAGTGATTTTTGAGGCGAGTTTGCTAGTAGTGGTTTTTGATCCGACCAAGATAGAAATGATTCCTCCACATCCAAACAAAAGTTTAGAATGTATTCTTTCCAGTGAGGCATCATGTGCAATGCCTTTTGATTCAAAAGCACCAAAGACAATTCACGGAACTGGTTTTTTCTATCACCGTACAAAATATCTAAAGCCAAGTGAGTTTTTTGCTCATCGTATTTTGTATTAAGTACATACATTCCCATTAGACTCATGAATATACTATGTCATTGTGATAGATAAAGGCGACAACGAATTCCCAAAGAAAAGAATTATTTTAAAATTATAATAGATACAACAAAAAGAATTATTTAAAAAAATAGAAAAAAAATTATGCCAGATGAGCAGTTACACGGTTTGTCTGATAACTACCAGCAGAACTTCCGATTGGAACTGCACACAGACTTTTTGGATCAATCCCTGTCTGCTCTGTACTAGTTTTTTTGCTCTTTTTATCACTCCAGACAAAAAAGCCAACTGCAAGTGCTACTCCTGCACCAGACATCACATACATTATTGGAACCTGTGTATCATTCTCATTTCCCCTGTCGGGTGCAGAATCTGCAATTGAGAACATATCAATTCCCCCATGACGAATCTCCTGCACATAACCTTCAAGGATTATGGTGGCATCATCTTGAGATTCAATTGATTTTATGGAATATTTCTCCCTGTCAATTGCAAACTCTTCAGAATAGCTTCTGTCCTGGCACAATCCCAAGTATACGGTACAGATTCCCATGGAATAGTTTGTAATCACGCCTCCTGAAAATCCATATTCCTGGGTTTCACTCATCTTTGCAGTAGGATCAAACATAGATTCCCACTTTGATAGCGGCAAATCACTTAGGCCACTAGTATCAAGGAGTTTCAATTCCAGTAATCGCATTGCATCTGAATCAGACAGATAGTCCAAGACATCAGGCATCACTGCCAGCAGTACTGATTTTGGGGAGTTGATATCATACATTCCATATTCAGAGGATACTGCAACAGCATCAGATATTTCAAACCCCCTCCATTCAGAATCAAGTGTTGAATCACCAACAAAATGACCAGACATTACAGGCTGCAAAATTATTTTAAACTCTACGCTAACAGAGTTTTTTTGTGGAATAATTATTGCAGAATACACACCATCAATACCACTTACTCTGACAAATGATTTTTTTTCTAGTTCTGTATTTATCAAATTAATGAGCATTGCAGAATTTTCTGAATCAAGATCAATTCGGACATTGTGCTTCTTGTCTCCTACGAGTTCAGATAATCTGCTATTCTCATCATACTGTATTGAGATGATTCTGGTAAACTGAAATGATGGAACAAATTCCTCAGAGTCTTTTGGTATTGCAGCATCTAGCTGCACCGCATGTACAGGCAAAATCAATGAGAGTGATGCCATTACAATGCTAGTTAGAATAATTTTTCTCAACATATACTACATAGTGTAATAATTGTATAAAATACAAATATGAGATTATTTTTTTTGGGAAAATGATTCTGTTTTTTTATATCAGATTCCAAAGAATTATTCCATGGGAAAAACAAGTTCAGTCTATGCAGGAATGCTGTTTTCTGCAATGCTAGTTGTAGTAGTTCAGCCAGCTTTTGCACAGTATGACGTTCTTGACAAAGGATCACTGTATAATTGGCTAGAAGATCCTGCAAACAAAAAAGAGATTGCAACAAATCCTGATGCGTTTGGTTCTGGAACTCCATACTTTGCAGCAGATGGGATAGTTGGCGCATCAATTCTTGCAGGTGGAGTGTTTGGTGGAATTGCAGCATCTTTCTTCATACGAGGAAGAAAAGGCAAGTATGCCGCCATGGGAAGGGGCTAAACCTCCCATTTTTTGTGCCTAAAATATCACAGATATTTAAAGAAAAATGATTTTCTCAAAAAAAAGAAAAAGTAGCACGTCTTAAGTATTATTTTGACGTATTAGAAACAATGCCAAACCAGTTTTCTCAGTTATTGTGTATTGACACAATACGAAATGCAAACAACCATCTTGAACCCGGACAAAGCACCATGCTTGCATGTGAGAGCAAGCCCAAATCCAAAGTAAAGTCCGCATTAACAATTCTAAAAGACCATGACTATTCGCTATGGATTGAGCTGTACGAGCACAATCTTGCAGAAAAAATCATAGGAATTTATTCTGATGCAATAAAGCGAAAAATTCTGTTGCACATTGACAAACCAATTCCAAAAGACGAGATGTTAAGACATGCAGGAGTTTCACAGTCAGGAGCTTATCGAAAATTCAATGAGCTTCTGCAAGATGGTTTTATTTTGCCTGTAGGATACACAAAAACTACAAATCGTGTTCGATTGTATGACAAAATAATTTCAAAGGCAGAGTTTAGTGTATCTACAAGAGTTAGTCAGATACGACTTCAGGTAAACTTGTCGCGTTTGCCAAAGTATCCAATAGGAGAGGCCGTGTATCCATGACTGCAATGGAGACTCTCCTAGCTTCACCTTTTGAGAAAACATTTTCAGATTTTGTCAGCTATGACGAGATAACAAAAATAAAAAATTCATTGTTTGAACAACACCACATGACTTTATTATCATCAATTAAAGATTTTGAGAAATTTCAAACCATTACAGGACAAGTTCTAGGAGATGGCGGCACACCACTAATAAAAAAGACACTAGACATCATATGTCGTCTAGAATCCAAGGCAAAACACACAGTTGAGATTAAAGACGAGTCACTGAAAAGCGCAATTTTGGAATCCTTTGATGATCCAGTAAAAAAACAAATCCTCGACATTGCATTTGACTATCCAATTACTATTTGGGAGATTGTCTCAAGGGCAAAAAATGACACACAAAACATTTCTGAGAACATTTCATATTTGATTTCACATGGACTGCTTGCCACAAAGGATTTGGAGGATTCAGAGCACAACAAAAAATATTATTCAACAATTGATAGTTTTGCAGTTAAAGTAGACGATGATGAGTTTAACATGTATGTAACAATTAATGAGATTGCAAACTCTGATCCGCTAAAGATTATTTGTTAGATTCTATTTTTAGGCTCAAAATTATGAAAACATATGGAATATTACTAACAGTCTTGCTTCTAAGCGGTTCAATATCGATTGTATTTGCACACCCAGATCCTATTGGAGTATCAGTTCAAAATCAAAATGGAGTAATTCTATACGAAAATCAATTAGGAAGTATTGAAAAAAAGACAGAGGCGACGGAATTATTCTCAACTGAATGGTTTTATCAAAATTTTATTTTGATACTTGTAAACATAATTATTGCAATCATGATAGTTGTCTCCACACTAGTTTACAAAGAAAAGATACAATACACAATTTTGAAATGAATTTTACTGATTTTCCTTTTTCTTTAATCTCTTTTTTATTGCATAGAGTATAATAAAAAATACAATCAGTATTGCACCAAGACTTTGAATAATGATTGCTACTTCAGGATTTGAAATTGTTTCGCCTCGTTGAAGATCTCGAAAATCTGATGGTTTAGGTTCTGACGGTTGACAAATTCCATTAATCAGAACATTTCCAACACCACATACTTGTTCATCGATTAATTCATCAGACATTGATGGTTTTGTTATCTCAAGAATTGCAACATACTCTGGTTTTTCAGTGCTGATAGGATATGGTTCTATCCCTTTTAGTAAAATGGTGTATGGCTCAAAGAGTTTATCCACATGTCCAATGTTTCTTTGCCCTCCAACATCTAATGTAGCATTACTATAACGAATCATTGCCCACACTTCTCCTTCCCAGATACAGGTTACATCAGATGGACATCTTGAATCCTCAATGTCATAAAAGTAGAATTTTAAATTCTCATAGCTAATAGTTTCACCAAATTTTATTTCAATTTCTTCGGCAAATGATTCAGATATTGGAATCATTAGTATTACAAGTAATATTAGTAGACTAGTTTTCATTTTGCATACTCCTCGTATTCGATTTTCTCCCCACAGTAAGGACAGTAACTCATTGGAAAAAATGCAATGTTTCCATCAATGCCAATATCCTTAAAATGAAATTTTGCCCATTTAACATTCCATAATTGGAAATGCTTGTCATGTTCTTTGAGTTGCTTGCAGCACCACCAGGTTCTGTGAGTATCTACATGAAATTCAGTAAATTTTTCACAGGTTGGATCATCAAAATGTTTAGTATAGGATATTTTCAATTATTCAAGCTAAAATTATGATATTCATAAGTAATTCGATTCTTTTATTTTTTAGATAAAATACCGGAGAGCCGACTAGTCTCCCCAGCCCTCAGATCAAATGACCTGATAGACATTATGTATTACAAAATAACTATAAAAATACAATAAAAAATTCAAGGCTAAAATCCAAAATTGCTTGCTGTTGAATCTAAGAATAATTTTCCCGCAGCTATCAAAATGACAGCAGAGACAATAATTTGCAAATATCTTTCTTTGATATCAATTGATAAACGTGCACCAACTAATCCACCTGCAAAAGAACCAATTGCTAAAAATCCTGCTTGAGTAAAGTCAGGATGGCCTAAAAGACTATGAACAATAACCCCAGACAAAGAAGAGAATAACAATATCAATTGAGATGTGGGAGCTGCCCTTTTCATAGTCATTCCCATTCCTACAACCATCAATGGAACAAAGATTATACCACCACCAATCCCAAAAAATGCAGAAATTATTCCTGCAAAAAAGCTTGCACCAATTGCAAATAACACAATTTGTTTAGACAATGTTTTTTCTTTATTTTCAATTTTTTTTCTCAAAAAAATGTAAGCTGCTGATGCAATCAAAACAAATCCAAATAAAATTTTAAAAATATCAGGTGCGACATCAGTTGAAATAACAGCACCTAAAACAGTTCCAGGAATTGAAAGTAACCCCAGTTTTAATCCCAGAGAGATTTCAATTCTTTTTTGCTTGGAATAAGAGATTGTAGAAGCAACAGCATTACTCAAAGCTGCAAAAAGACTGTTGCTTGCAGCAGTTGTAGGAGGAAAGCCAAGAAAAGTTAGCACTGGAACCACTACAATACCGCCACCTAATCCAATCATTGAACCCAAAACACCAGCTGCGAACCCCAAAAGAATAAACCATAATTGATCAATCATCGTAATCGCCAATCAAAGAATTTTGCAGTATATAATTAGACTACTTTAGTACCAAAAGGGTCCAAAGATAGGATTCCCCAGTAGATGTAATTTCCAAAATCAATCGCTTGTTATCCAAACCTGTAATTTCAGATTTTAGAGTAGTTTGCCCTGATTGTTCATATTTCTCTGAAGCAGTGTCAATCCAAGATTGAATAGAATCAAAGCCACCTGGTTGACGTATTTCCCAGCAATCACAAACTAATGTTTCAATCATAGTTTCAAAAACAAAATTCACTTCACCATATCTTGAATCTAAAAATGGAGACGCATCGATAATTGCAAGTGCCATTATGGGGCCATCAGTGGTACCGCCCATGTTTAGATTACCAATTGTTTTACCATCAGAATTCAAAAGAGCAGTAGTAGTACAATACTCTACAGTTTTTTGTTCATTTATAAAATCAAAATATGTGCAATACTGTGCTACAGTATGATCAGTGATAGCAACAGGGGCAGACATGGAAATATTTTTTTCTTTCAGAGAGTTTTCTAGTTTTTCCACATCATAAAAAGTAAAATCATTTTCATAAACAGGTTTCATAATTTGAGATTCGGGGGAATCCTCAGAAAAAATAACAACCAAAGTAGCACCAATAATTGAAAAAGCAATCAAAACACAAATGAGGATTATTTTATTCATTACAATCACTTCAAGAGAATCTAACATAAAGCTTTTTTTAAAAATTAAATAGAAATTATACTCAATATAGAGTCTTTAGTGATGTTGTTTTGCTCAACAAATCCAGATGTGACTTCAAGAACATATACTGCTTCTTTATCAGGAACTACGCTTTGACAAGTTGTAATTTCTAAAGGGCTTTTGCATGGAGGGATATTTTTTTCAATGTGTACAACTTTGCCATATTCATCAAACCAAATCATATCAAGTGGGAATTGCATGTTTAACATCCAAAGAGAGTAAAGACCAGATTGCTCAAATACAAAAATCATTCCTTGATCATAGGGCAATTCATCTTGAAACATTAAACCACGAACGCGTCTTGGTTCGGTGTCTGCAATTTGTACTTGTAAGGGAACATCATCAACCTTTATTGTACCTCTTGGAAATTCAACAGACTCTAATTTACTTTCACTTGGAATAGACATCAAACCTACCGCACCGATAATTACAGCTGCAATGAAAATAGGAATTAATACTTGGGACCTAGTAGTCATGAGTAAATTAATCGTAGTCTATTTAAAAACTAAAGGCGTCACATTATGGAATTCTTAAAGTCACTTAGTGAGGAAAGGGTGTTTTTTGTCTCATGGCCAATATCGTGAATAGTAGCGCCATTGTATTTCTTGTCAAGATATCTTCCTGCAACAATCATTGGACCTCCAACTGCAACAGTAACACCTGTTGGCTCTGGAATCCATAACATCAAAAATCCAATTTTTTGGAGCTTTTTACCAGGTGCAGGAGCTTTCTGAAGTGCGCCTAATGACGAATTAGCATTTTTACTGTCAATTTTGGCAATATCAGTATACAAATTTGCTCTTCGTTTAGCTGAATCAGAGATTTTCCTTAAATTTGCCAATCGTTCCTTTAGGAGGTCTACCATACCAACATCAATTTTTAGAAAAAATAGTTAACATTCTAAGATCAACTAGCATCACACTCAAGTCAACAAAGAGTAACTAAAGTTTGAGAAAGACACCCAATTATACTAGAGTCTAGTTAGATACAAAGAATACATGAAATCTAAAAATTCCAAGAGACTAGATTCAATAAAAGCGGCTCATCAAACTGAGAGGACTCGTTCAAGTACTAGAATGGAGGATTATTTAGAAATAATATCAGAGCTTGTAGAATTAAAAGGATATGCCACTACATTAGATATTTCAAGATACATGAACGTTAGCGCTCCAAGTGTTACAAAGATGCTTCAAAGATTAGATGAGGGAGGATTTTTAGAATATGAAAAATATCACGGGATCAATCTTACAAAAAAAGGCATACAAGTAGCTGAAGGCATTAGACAGAATCATGGAATTTTATTGGAATTTTTGGAGATTTTAGGAGTAGGGTATGATACTGCCAATCAAGACACAGAAGGAATTGAACATCATCTCAATCCAAAAACTATTAGACAGTTAAGAAAATTCATTACTTTTCTTAAAGCAAACCCCAAGATAATTGAAAATTTTAAAAATCTTTAAGATATAATTTTATGTCATTTTGTGATGTAGTACTCATAAGATTTCTTGCAATATCAGAACGTTTTGGGATTTTTATCTGTCCCTTTTTACCAATTCTTACTGATGACAAAAATTTGTCATTAGCATAGATATCTGCATGCATTGAGGTGTATTCTCTACTTACAGTAAGAAGTAATGCAGTTTTTGACTCTGAAAAGGTAAAAGGGATATCATTTGACTCAAGGGAGATGTTTTCAGAGTTTTTTGCCACAACATCAATGTGAACTTGGAGTGATTTTTCAATTTCATTAATGTTAGAGCCACCCCTTCCTATGATTGATGGAATGTATTGTTCGTTTACTAAAACCTTGACGCGATTATCAGATAAAATTTCAACTTGTGCGCTTGGATCATACCTTTTGAAAGTATCTTTTATTTTATCTTCGGCTAGTTTTTCAATTCCAACTTTTTGAACTCTTTTTGAAACAGGAACGATGACATTTTCTTCCCCAAATGTGTATATTTCGTGTTCCAAAACGTTATCTTGAAAATTTCTTACCTCAATTACAGGTCTTGCAAGATCAGATTCAGTCATACCTGAAGGAACTTTAACTTTTAATTCCAAGTCATAGACTTTTTCTATTCTTCCATCATTTACAAAAATTACAGTATCTAAAATATTTGGAATAATTCCCAATTCTATTTTACCGATGAATCTTTGGATTGCATCTAATGGAGAGTTTGCATGCACTACTCCTACCATACCAACTCCAGTTAATCTCAAATCTGCAAAGGTTCTAAAATCTTCACGTCTTCTTACTTCATCAAAAATAGTATAATCAGGACGAACTAAAAGTAAGATATCTGCAGTGTTATCAAAACTCCCATCTAATTTTCCATATTGTGTGATTCCAGAATCAACCTGTAAATCCCGAGGAGATTCAAAAGTTTTAACAATTTTGCCTTTTTTATGATAAAAATTTGCAAGACCTGATGCAAGTGTACTTTTACCAGAACCAGGAGCCCCTGAAATTACAATGCCTTCAGCCCTATCAGATAATCTATCCATTAATTCATCTGAAATTTCATAATCTTCCAAAGATAATTTTATGATTGGATGTACGATAGTTATTTCATAAGATTCAGAGAATGGAGGATATGTAATTGCAATTCGATAATCATCATGTTGGATTACGGATGCGCCAGTCTTTGAGATTTCCATAGTAGTTGAATCAGAAGTATTTGCAATATCAAATATTTGAGATGAAATCATTTTCAAATAAGATTTTGTAAGAATATCATCACTGATTTGAGTAAGTAAAAATGAACCAGGCGTCCCTTTTTTTGCCAATGGAAATTGATTTTCCTTAAGATGAACACTCATAGTTTCAGAATCAAAAAATTTTAAGAATTCTAATTTTTCATTGTTAATTTTTGTTTTTAGAAATACAGTTTCAATACCTTCAGCTTGCGCAACTAAATGTTGCACTCTATCAGACGTGTAAAGTACAGCATCATTTTGTTTTGCCATATCAGTGATAAGTGCGTCAATTCTTCCACTAGCAGCAAACTTGATGTCATCTGTAGAAGGATGAGGGCCTTTTAGAATTATTTCCAAACCAAAACTTCCAGAAAGATCATTTAGTTTTTTAATTTTTTCTAATCCAATAAATCCCTGTTCTTTTTTATTTGAAGCCTGAGATTGTAATTCATCAAAAACAGCTTGAGGAATAATGATTTGTGAGTTTCTAATAGAACCAGTTTCTATTTGAGAAATTAGTTCACCGTTAATTATTACGCTAGTATCAGCTACTATTTTTGACAAGTTTTCTAATTTATGCTTCCAGTTTTATTCCCTAAATTACTTTCTAAAATTCCCTTAATGTTATCTAAAACAGAATTAAAATCAAATGGCTTTGAAACATAAGATATAGCACCTTCATCCAAACAATTCTGAATTACTTTTTGATCATCACTGGCAGTGATCAAAACAATTTTTGCATTTTGATCATATGCAATGATTTCTTTAGTTACAGTAAGACCGTCTTTTTGGGGCATAGCCAAGTCAAGTAAAATTAAATCAGGATTTAGTTTTTTGTAAAATTCAACAGCTTCTGCACCATCAGTTGCCTCTCCAATTACATCATGCTCCCCAATGGATAAAATGTCTTGTAAAACCAAACGGATTGCATCAGAATCATCAGCAATTAAGATTTTTGCCATATAGTGTTGTTATTAACTGGCTATAAAAAATATTCATCACTTTAACATAGATGAGAAATTGGTGATTTTTTCAGAAATAGCACTCATGTTATAATCAGACTTGCTCATGGAATTTTCCATGTGGGGTAGAGTTTCGTTAAGAATATCAAAAATTCCTTCAACTTTTTTGCCATCATTGATTTGCTTCAATATTACATCAAGAGTCGAGCATATTGCGCCTAATTCTTCTTGGCCCATCATCGGTGCCAACCCCTTGATTTTATGTGTATGACTTTGTAGATCTTTAGAGTTTTGATAAACATCATCATTACTGATACAAGATTTTAAGATTGAAGAGATTGCTTGTATTTCCTCATTGATTTCTGCAGTAGCGATTTTGATGAATTCATCAGACATAATGTAAAATAATGCATCTGGATGTTTTTATACTCTTTGTAAGAAAAAATAATTTGTGAAGATAGTAAGCAAAGCATATCTTTTGGTAATAATTTTAATTGGAGCAGCTGTATTCAATTTATTTCTATTGTATCAAGATGATAAATCTGGAATATCACAATCATATTCTATTATTAGCATAGGAGATATCAAAGTAAAAGCTGAATCAATTTCATCACTTGCAACATCAGTTGCAAATGGAAATGTAGATGATAAGGATGAATTAGAAAAAGAAATAGATGAAGTGCAATCCATGTTGATAAAAATCAAAGACGGAGGAAGTGTCAAAGGAAAGGATATAGCAAAAATTCCAGAAGCATTGTATTTAGAGTACAACAAAGTTTCATCATCGTGGGAAAATTTCAAGTCAAATTCTTTTGATGTAGAAAATACATCAGTTTTTGATCCTGAAGCTACAAATGCAATGAATTATGTTTTACAAAAAAATCAGGATCTCGTATTACTTACCGCAGATCTAGAAAGAGAGTTAGAAAATTTGGATAGAAACTTCAACACACATAAAGAAATAGCCAAAGATTTGGCAGAATGTGCAAAAGTGATAGGCCAACAAAGTTTGTTAATTTCAATAGGAGAAGGGGAGAATTCTCAAGAGCAACTTAAAGAAAAAAACTTGAAATTTGAAATTGGAATCAGAAAATTATTACAAATTTCAACTGAGGATTTGGATGTGGAAAGCGTAGGGCAGACTCATGAAGAAATAGAACCAATTCCAAGAGAAAATTCAGAATCATTAAGAAAAATAGATCCTCTTTGGGAAGCAATCCAACTGCGAATAAACATACTTCAAGAGAGAGCACTTTTATCTCCAGAATTTAATCTAGCTAAAAATAAAATGAATGAACAGAAAATTATTTTGTTTGAAGACATTGATCAGTTAATTAATTCTTGGAATACTGAGATCACAAAAGAAGGTTCAGAAGGACAAATCATTATTCAGATTTTATTGATTGTAGATATTGCAGTATTCATTTTAGTTCTAATGGTTATTAGAAAATCACTATTACCACTAGAAATAATCAGTAGAGCATTATCTAGAGTCAAAGAAGGCGTCTATGGTGAAAAAATAGAGTATAGAGGCACAGATGAGGTAGGACAGTTAGTAGATAATTTCAACATAATGTCAGACACAATTAAAGAAAAAGAAGAGCAAGCAAAGAAAACAGATATTGCAAAAGATGAATTTTTAGCAATGATTACTCATGAATTAAAAACACCATTAGTTCCAATTCAAGGCTATTCAGATATTTTACTTGGAGAACACTTGGGGAAATTAACTGACAAGCAAAAAGAGAGAATAGGAATTATTAAATCAAGTTCAGAAACACTGTTAGGAATTATTTCAGATTTACTTGATGCACAAAAATTAGATTTAGGTCAGTTAAGAATGAAAAAAGAAATCAAGAACATCAAAGATACAATCAACAAATCAATCACATCATTATTACCAGAAGCACAAAAAAGTAATATCGAATTAACTTCTAATTTAGTGGATTTAGAAATAGAACATGATCCAGATAGAATTTCACAGGTTGTTACTAATTTAATTAAGAATAGTTTGACTGCAGTAGAACCGAAAATAGGAAAAATACAAGTAATGATGGAAGACCTTCCAAGAGAAATAAAGATCACCATTAAAGACAACGGAGTGGGAATTCCAAAAAATCATCAAAAAGAGCTTTTCAAAAAATTCTACCAAGTAGATGCAACACTCACAAGAGAAAGAGGCGGAAGTGGATTAGGATTAGCCATTTGTAAGGGAATTATAGATAACCATTTAGGAAAGATTTCAGTCCAAAGCGAAATAAACAAAGGGGCCGAATTTTCATTTACACTTCCTAAATCAAATAATCAAAAAAAATCAGCAGTAAATAATACTTAAAGAAAACAAACTTTTAGAGTTAAAATTTCTCACTCTCTTTAAAAAATGCATTTTTAGTAAAACAAATCATGCATCAAGAACAAAATGATGAATTTTATAAAAATTGTACAGAGTATTTTGAATTTTTACGTAAAAAGGGGGCAGTAGACTATGAGTTTGAAGACGAATATTATTTTACCATGCCTGCAATTTCAAACCACTGAGTAGTACAAGATTTACGAGGCCTTTAAAATCAATTATTTATGAATGAATTACTGCAGGATCTAGCGGATAAAGGAATCAAGTATGCAGTGGATTCTGGGGTACAATATTGCGATATTAGGGCAGAAGAACAAAAAAAGAAATCAATACACATAGAAAATAAAGAGATTGAGAATATCAGAACGTTTAGTGATTCAGGGTTAGGAATAAGATTAATCAAAGATGGAGTATGGAGTTTTTGTTCAATTACTGATCCAAAATCATTTGACGAAATCAAAGAAAAAATCAATGTCAGCCTAAAAAACTCATCACACCATACAAAAAATAAAAAGATAATAGAACAATACTCCAATACAACAAAAAACACCAAAATTGATTTTCCAGTTTTGAAAAAACCCTCTATTGACGAATTAATTTCAGTGGGACTAGAATGTAGTAAGATAATTTTAGACACACCACGAATCATCAAATCAATAATCAACCCATGGTATACAATTAACTCAAAATATTTTGTAAATAGTGAAGGCAGTAAAATTGAACAAAATTTCACAGACACGATAACTGAGATGATTGCAGTAGCACATGAAGCAGGAATTACACAGGCAATAAACATTACAGAAGGAGGAAGAGGAGGATTAGAGCAAATTACAAGTAAAGACAAAATTCAACTAAAATCAAAAGAGATTGCTCAAAAAGCATCAGAGTTAGTTTTTGCAAAATCTGCCAAAGAAGAAACTACAACAGTGGTAATGAATCCAGATTTTGTGTCTTTACTCACACATGAAATACTAGGTCATCCCTCAGAAGCAGATAGAGTGTTAGGAAAAGAAATGGCTTGGGCCGGAGGCGCATGGTGGAAAGGAAAGATAGGAGAAAAAATAGGGTCAGAAAATCTAAATGTTTTTGATGATCCTACGATTAAAGAAAGTCTAGGATGGTATCATTTTGATGATGAGGGAGTGGAAACTAAAAAAACCAATCTGGTTGAAGAGGGAATTTTAGTCAACCATATGCAAAATAGAGAGACTGCTAAAATTTTCAACACAGTTCCTACTGGAAATATGAGATCTACAAATTATAGATTCATGCCGTTGATTCGCATGGCATGTACATGTATTGGGAATGGAGACAGAAATCCAGATGAAATAATCAAAGAAGTGAAAAACGGATATCTAATTTCAGATATGAAAATTCCATCAATAGATATGAATCGATACAATTGGAGTATTTCATGCCAGTATGCCCAAAAAATTGAAAGTGGTGAAATTACAGATTTACTAAGAGATGTCATTGTGATGGGTACAGCACCAGAATTTTTTGAGTCAATTGACGCATGTGGGAATGATTTTACAGTTAGACCAATAACTAATTGTGGGAAAGGAGACCCAATGCAATCAATGATCATGGGGAATGGTGGACCAACAGTTCGTGGAAATGCTACAATAAAGAGTGTAAACTAAAATGAAGCAAAAATTAGACATCATAAAAGAAAATGTCATAAATTGTACAAAGTGTGAACTTTGTAAAACTAGAACCAATTCAGTTCCAGGAAAAGGGAATTTTAAATCAGATGTGATTTTTGTAGGAGAAGCACCAGGACGAAATGAGGATAAAAATGGAGAGCCATTTGTAGGAGTTGCAGGAAAAAAATTATCTATTGCACTTGATGAAGCAGGAATTTCAAGAGATTCAATATACATCACAAATGTTGTAAAGTGTAGACCTCCAAAAAATAGAGTCCCAAGTACTGATGAAAGAAATACTTGTCAAGAGTATTTAAAACAAGAAATTTCAATCATCAAACCAAAAATAATTTGTATTTTAGGAAATACAGCATTTAATTCAATTTTAGGAGGTTCTGAAATAACAAAATTCAGAGGAAAAATAGTAAGAAAAGATAATCAGTTGTATTTTCTTACCATTCATCCTGCAGCAACAATCTATAATCAACAGCTAATTGATGTTTTAAAAAAAGATATTTCAAAATTGTTTGAAAACATAAGAGAGTTAAAAAACGGAAAAAAAGTTACAATAGACATAGAATATGCTTCCTAGAGATTTTTATAATAAAGATACAGTAACAGTTGCAAGAAATATTTTAGGAAAAAGACTAGTTCGAAAAATTAAAGGATCAATCATTACTGGAATAATTACTGAAACAGAAGCATACAGACATTCAGATGATCCTGCAAGTCATGCATTTAGTAATATGACAGAGAGAAACAAAGCAATGTTTGGTGAAGTAGGGCATGCATATGTGTATTTTACATATGGAATGCATTATTGCTTTAATGTAGTTGCAAGAGACCCAAAGATTAAAGCCGGTGCAATTTTAATTCGTGCAATCGAGCCTGAAAAAGGAATAGAAAAAATACAAAAGAATAGAAATATTGAAAACTTGAAGAATTTGACAAATGGACCGGCAAAATTAACACAAGCACTAAACATTACAAAAGAACATTATGGTGTAGATTTAACTAAATATTCAAAACTATACATTGAAGATGGAATAAAAATAGAAAAAATACATGAATCACCAAGAGTTGGAATAAAAAAAGCAACTGAAAAATTATGGAACTTTAAAATAAATATTAAAAAAAATTAATCTTTATTATTTTCATCCAGTGTCCATGGAGCAAATTTTCCCAGAATCCTTGCCCAATCTAATCTTAAAAGTAAAACTACTACTGCAGTCATCATTACTCCAAAAATTATTATCCCAATGTAAATTGGAGTGGCATCATCAATGTTTTCAATAAAAGGTTCTACCAAAGATAAACCAAGATAATGGGAAATAAAAACAATAGAGTAGCTAAGAACAATTTTACCAGTTAGAGTTGCAATAAAGAATCGTTTTGGATTATATTTTGCCAACCCTAATGGAACATACACAAGATCATCAGGAATAGGAGTGGCTGCAGCAAAAAATGCAGCAGCGGCACCATATTTTTTAACTAATCTTTCAAAGGGACGCATTCTTTTTCGAGTCTTTTCATTGATAATTTTTCGTCCACCATAACTAACATAGAAGATTATTTGTTTTGCGACAGTTGCAGTAACAGCTGAAAGTAATGCTAATACATGTAGATCAAAGTGATCACCTACTGCCATAGTAGCTAATAGTAAAAACCCAGGTAGAGGAACAAATGGAATAAGTGAACCAAAGAAATTGACAAGAGATAAACTCAGATAACCTACTTCGGGAGCAAATGGAAATAGGTCAACAAAATCCACAAATCAAACTGTTTTTGGGCTTTATTTAATTAGATCTAGAAGACTAGTTCACAACAATCATTAAAATAACATCTTTTCAAAGTTTAGTAAAATGTTAAAAAAAGACTGCGAGTCAATAAGTGATGTTATTGCCACAATTAGCCCATACATTAGATTTGTAGGCGTAATTGGGGAGAGTGGCGAATTATTGGCTTACAAAAGAAGACCAGATTTGATTCCCCTATTAGATGAAAAGAACACAAAATATCAATTCTCACATATTGCCATGAAAACAGATCTTGAAGGATTTTTTGACAAGAACTTGGGGGAAATTGAATTTTCATGGGAAGAAAGAAAGAAAGTGCAGACAATTTCATTTGCAATTAAAAAAAATAGAGTCTGGATATCAATTGATAAAAAAGTAATTAGATCCGAAGTTTTACGAATAATTGATTCATGTCTACCAATTGTTAAAAAATATACAGATGAATGAAATATTTTGAAATGTCCATATTGTGATATTGATTTAGACTCACTAAGTATGACAGATGGATTAAAGCATGTCTTAGAACATAAAAAAGAAAATCAGAAATAAAATTTAAAAATAATACTAAAATATAAAAAATTGCACAAACATGGATGAGATTGAAAAAATAATTGACGAAATTAGTTTTAGAAAATCAAAATCCAAAAATTATGACAATATGAAAGCTATAGAGATAAGCAAAGAGTTACAAAATATTTTAAAATTTGAGCAAGAATCATTAAAAAAAATTGAAGCTTTTGAAAAAATACAAAAAGACAAAGACTTGATAAGTTATCTCAAAATGATTTCAAAAAATACAACCCAAAGAGAAATTTCAGAGATCCAGGGAATTTATTTAAAAAAAATTGATGCCGAATATCTAAATTCAAAATAAAATTTTCATTCTTCTTCATAAAGCCAACATCGGACATATCCAGTTTTAGTTTTAAGTTTGGGCGGAAGTTCTTTACATTTTTCAATTGCCAATGGACATCGCTTTAAAAATCTGCATTCAGTTGGAGCATCAAGTAAACTTGGAGGGGTTCCCTTGATGTATTTTGGAACAGTTCCATGTAATCTTGGGATTGATTCGAGTAATCCTTTAGTGTAAGGATGCTTTGGGTTTTTGTAGATTTCTTCTGAAGTACCAAATTCAACAATTTGTCCACCATACATTATTCCAATCTTGTCTGCAATTTCAGATAATACTGCTAAATCATGAGTGATTAGCAAAAAAGACATTCCATTTTTTTTGAGAGTTTTGAGCAAATTGATGATTTGAGCCTGAATTAATACATCAAGTGCGGTTGTAGGCTCATCTGCAATGACAAATTTGGGTTTAAGTAATAATGCCATTGCAATGACAACACGTTGTTTCATTCCTCCACTTAATTCATGAGGGTATTTTTTCAAAACATTTTCATCTAAACTGACTGAATTCATTGCATCTAAAATTAATTGGTTAGAATTTCCATCAAAATTATGTTGATTTAAAATTTCAAGAAATTGCTCTTTTATTGTAAAAACAGGATCTAGTGCATTCATTGCTCCCTGAAAGATCATGGAGATTTTTTTCCACCTATATTTTGTATTAAAATCAGATTCGCTCAAATCCAAAATAGATTCACCTTCAAAGAGAATTTTACCTTGAGCAGTTCCTCCAGAAAGCATTCTAATTATTGACAATCCCAGTGTACTTTTCCCACATGCACTTTCACCTGCTATTCCTATTGATTCACCGTTCTCTAAATGAATATCAACATCATCAACTGCATAAACGGGGCCTGATGATGAAGTATATTTTACAGATAGTCCATTAATGTCTAAAAAAACCATACCTCTATTTGATCCAAACTAGAATTTTTGTTTTGCACTAAGGGATATAAACAACATTATTGAAATGAAAAAAGTCGATTCAAATGATACTTCCAATTTGTGGTTTTGATGCAAAAAACGCTGTTCTCTGCCCAAAATGTGAGAGTAAAGTGGAATCAGGTGAACTTACAAAAGCAGATGTTGATGCATCCATTATTCTTGCAAAAACTGCAAAAACAAACAAGATGATTGAGAACTTTACGCTTTATTCTTGTAAAGAATTTGACGGAAATTTTGTTTTATCATTGGCAAAAAATGACATCATGATAATTAGACAGAGCAGAACACTATACAGGTTACTTCAAGAGCAATTCAAAGGAAAAATATGGTTAGTAGAAGCAGATGAGAATGATAAGAGATTCATAGAAGATTTGTTTTTTCCTACCAAAATATTATCAATTAATGCAGTTTGGGCACCAGGTGGAGTTCAAAAGACAAAAGCTGTGGTATCAGGCAAATGGACGCCAAAATTTCCAATTGATACTGAAAAAGTTGTACAAATTGTAAGAAATGCCCGAAACCTTGACATTGAGATAGAATTTGAGGATAAAAGATAGGCATGGTTTTTGTTAAAACACACGATATTGATGAATTAGCTGAGAAATTAATCGGAACACAAGTAGTTCTTGGTGGATGGGTAGAAGATTTTAGAAAACTAGGCAAAATGTCATTTATTACTTTACGGGATGTAACAGGAATATCTCAAGTAATTGTAAAAGGAGAGTTAAATGATAATTTGGGAGAGATCAATCGTCAAAGCGTTGTTTCTGTAAAAGGTATTGTTCAAGAAACTAAAGCTCGAGATTTTGCATTTGAAATTAAAGCAGACGAAATCGAAGTTTTAGGTAAAGCGATTCATCCATTACCAGTAGACCCTATTGGAAGAGTGGAAAGTAATATCGATACAAGATTAAATCATCGTGCACTAGATATGAGAAATCAAAAAACAGCTTCAATTTTCAAGCTTCGTCATCATGTTTTGCAAATACTTAGAAAAACACTTGTTGGAAAAAAATTCATAGAAATCACAACTCCAAAAATTATTGGTAGTGCAAGTGAAGGTGGGGCTAATTTATTTTCGTTAGATTATTTTGGAAAGACTGCATATTTGGCTCAAAGTCCACAATTATACAAAGAGCAGATGACTATTGGATTGGAACGAGTATTTGAAATTTCAAATTTTTATCGTGCAGAAAACTCCCACACAGGAAGACATCTCTCCGAATTTACCAGCATAGACATTGAAGCTGCATTCATGGATTATAATGACGTCATGGATGTATTAGAATCTCTTGTGATGGAAGTATACAAGTATACATCAGAGAATTGTAAAAAAGAACAAGAGTCAATTGGCCATACAATTGAAATTCCAAAATCACCATTTGAAAGAGTCACATATTCTCAATGTGTAGAAGAATTACAAAAAGCAGGAGAAAAAATAGAGTTCGGAGATGATCTACTTGATTCACACCTTAGAATAATTGGAAACAATCATCCAGGATTTTTCTTCTTGACTGACTGGCCAATGAAATTAAAACCATTTTACATTAGAGAAAAGGATGAAGATGAAACTTTATCACGCTCATTTGACTTGCAATTTGGATATCTTGAATTATCATCAGGCGGAACAAGATTACACAATCCCGAGATGTTAAAGGCCAGACTCAAAGAGCAAGAGTTAGATCCTACTCAATTTCAAGACCATCTAAAAACATTTGATTGGGGAATGCCACCACATTCTGGATGGGGAATGGGATTAGATAGATTGATGACCACATTAATTGGAATTGATAATGTACGTGAAGTCGTTTTGTATCCAAGAGATCCAGATAGATTAAGCCCATGATTTATTCAGATTTTTATTGTATTGAAATAACAATAATTCATGATTGAATCTAAAGATGCAAAAAAAGTTGTAGAGGTAATTGGAAATAATTTGATAGGAGTCTCACATGATTCAAACAATTTTGTAAAGCTTCCAGATTCTTTTTGGGGATATTTTGCAAGAGGGCATGACACAAAAGGAACATTCGGTGTAATTGTGACATATTCTGAAGAAGGTAAAGATGTGGATGAATTGATATCAATGTATGAGAAATGGGCTGAGAAGAATAAACCTAAGACAGAATAAACTATTTGGTTTCTTTTAGAAGTTTTCTGTATCCTTGGCATTCTTTGCAAATTGGTTTACCTTTGTATTTTGGATTACCGTCAGTGATTTTCAGAGTTCCTTCAACTAATTTACAAATACAACATTTTACCATTTATGATGTACTAAAAATTCTGACTAATAAAAATTGGTAATTTTTGAAAAAAAGATAAATTCAATGGAATGGATCCTATTTAGTGCACAAATGTGATTTTTGTGAATCTGTATTTGGGGATAGGATCTGTTATTTTTGTGATAAAACTTGTTGTACATCATGTATGGTAGATGATAGAACACGTTGTAAGGACTGCTACATTCAGAAGCGTCATCTTGGCTGGAAAAAATTAATTAAAAAAAATAAAATCGTTTTAGTTTTTATTGGAATTTTGTGGTTATATGCAGTGTTTCCAGGGCCATTCATACCCGGATTAGATCCTACATTTTATACAATTTCACTTGTTGCAGCATTACTAATCATGATTCCAATAGGATTTGCATTGTTTTTCTGGTCTTTGAATCCACCAAAATCAGATGTTAAAAAAAGAAAAGATTAGAAATGATCAGAGATATGAATCATTAGAAACTCCTTAGAATTCTTTTATCATTTTAAGTAATACTTTGCTTTGATGAATTGCATTTTCAGGATAACAATTTAGCATCCAGCCATTCTCAATCCTGTCAAATTGCATATTCTTACAGTCTACATCATATTCAAAAACACTATTATCATATTTCCAATCAAATCCATTTCGTATTTCGGATTCAGGGAAGTTATGTCCTTTCAATAGAGTGATAGAATTATTTTGGTAATCTACTTTTACCTCAGCATATAGAGCGTTAGGATAAAGGTAAATGACTTTTGGATGTTTAGTAATTGCATCGAATTCTTTTTTTGAAACATACTCATTATGTAATAAAATTATTTTATCATATTTTTCAAGTATACTTGGATTTTTATCTACATCAATGTCAGAAATAATTGGATATCCCAATAAACTAAACACTTGATAACCATTTCCACTTGAAGTGAAATCTAGAGAAAAGACACCATCAATTGAAACAGTTAGACATTGCTCATCACATTCGCCTCTAAAAAAACTGTAAAATCCAGGCTCATTATATGCAGATGTAGTGAAAATAGGATAAACAACTACAGTATTTTCTTGAGAATCATGATTGAGTTCTAAATAAAGATCATTATTTCCAGGATTCAATTCGAATTTAGGATCATACCAAATTTTCTTTCCATCCTTAATTTCAAAATTATCCTCATATCCATAAATATCAAAAATGGATTTAATATCCAATTTCGTTTTTTCAATTTTATTTTGAGTTGAAAGAGTTACAGACGTTTGAGATTCCAGTAAAAATTGAGACCCAGCAAACATCACTATTGATATTAATGAGATTATTAAAAAAAGAAATTTTTTATTCATATCAAAAAATTATTTTTGGAGATTATCCGTAATATGTTTAGTAAATTCAGTAGTTGGCATTTCACCACCAATGTCTTTAGTCTTAATACCAGATTTTACCAAATCAAAAATTGTGGATTCTAATTTTTCTCCAATTTCAATACATTTTGAATCGTTGTGTTTGTTACCAAGCCAATCTAACATCATCTTAATTGATAATAAAAATGATGAAGGGTTTGCAATGTTCTTCCCTGCAATATCAAATGCAGCTCCATGAACAGGTTCAAACAATGCAAAGTCATCGCCGATGTTTGCAGCTGGTGCCATTCCTAATCCCCCTACTACCTGAGATGACTCATCAGATAAAATATCCCCAAATAAATTAGTCGTAACTATAACATCAAATTTCTCTGGTTGACGAATTAAATTCATAGCGCATGCATCTACATACATTTCTTCAAATGAAATTTCAGGATAATCTTTAGATATTTCTGTGCATGCTTTTGCAAACAACCCATCAGTTATTCGCATGACATTTGATTTATGAACGCATGTTACTTTTTTCATAGAATTTCGTTGTGTTGCAGTTTCAAATGCATATTTTGCAATTCGTTTTGATGCATCCTCTGAAATTATTCTCAAAGCAACAGCAGAATTTCCTAAACTGAATTCTTTTCCAGTATAAAGATCTTCAGTGTTTTCTCGAACTATCACCATATCAATATCATCACGAAGTGCAGGCATGTGTGGGTATGATTTTGCAGGTCGAATATTTGCATAAAGATCAAGCATTCGTCTTAATACTACAATCACATCAGCTGCACTCTCACCAACAGGTGCTTTGAGACATGCATCTGATTGTTTAATGGCATTAATTGTCTCATCAGGTAATGCTTTACCAGTTTCAGAAAGTGCCTTGTCCCCAGCAGATAATTTAGTAATTTCAAATTTTAAATCAAATTTATCATTAATTGTATTTAATACTGAAATTGCAGATTCTGATAATTCAGGACCTATTCCATCACCTGTGATTAATGAGATTTTATACATAATTCTTCATTAAAAGAAGGGAATTTTAGGATTTAGTTGACTTGTTTTTCTTGAAGCATCTTTTTGAGCATGATTCTATTGATAGCATCAATTACTGCTTTAACAGAAGTAGTAACAATATCTTCACCGACAGATTTTGCAGATACTTTATTCCCGAGAGCATCTTCAACTTTTACTGTTACTTCACATAATGCAGAAGAACCACCAGAAATAGAAGCTAATCCATAATCTTTAATTCTAATCTCGGAAATCTTTCCAGTAATCTTTTGAATAGCATTTAGAGCAGCATCTACTGGACCCACACCATAATCAGTTCCAATATGATCCTGACCATTGATATTTAATTTTACAAATGCATAAGGCATTGTTCCAATGCCAGTGGATACTGAAAATCCACTTAATTGAACAATTCTTTTGAGTTCTTGTTCTCCTAAGACATCACTTGCAATAGAAAGTAATTCTACATCAGTAATCTGTTTTCCTTGGTCACCTAATACTTTGACTTTATCTAAGATTTGTTTGGATTGTTCTTCAGTTGGTTTAACCCCATATTCTGCAAGCATAGCATTCATTCCATGAACTCCAGCATGTTTTCCAACTTGGAGCCATCTTTTTCGTCCAACTAATTCAGGACTAATAGGCTCATATGTTAGAGGATTACTCAAAACACCATGTGTGTGAATGCCGGATTCATGGCCAAATGCATTTGCACCAACAATTGCCTTGTTTGGTTGTACTATAATACCAACAGTCTTTGAGATAAATCTTGATGTTTCGTAAATTAATTCAGATTTGATATTAGTTTCATATTTTTGATCATGTTGCAAACATTTCAATGCCATAGAAAGTTCCTCTAAAGAAGCATTTCCAGCTCGTTCACCAATTCCATTAATAGTTACATGTGCACATGATGCACCGGCATGAATTCCAGATAACGAGTTTGCAACAGCTAATCCAAAATCATTATGACAGTGAACGCTTACTGGAAGTTTTGTGGCCTCTACTGTGTCTCTAGTAATTTCTGCCATGTATTCAGGTGTAGAATATCCTACAGTATCAGGGATATTAACTCTATCAGCTCCTGCTTTTGCCACATCACTAAATACTTTTTTTAAAAATTCTCTTTCTGTTCTTGAAGCATCCTCAGCTGAAAACTCTACTTGAAGACCACGTGATTTTCCATATTCTACAGCCTCAATTGCTTTTTCAAGTGCTTGATCTCTTGTCATTTTGAGTTTGTGTTCTAAGTGAATGTCGGATGTTGCAATGAAGGTATGAATGTAATTTAATCCAGCATCAACTGCAGCATCAATATCTTTTTTTATTGTTCTTGTCAATCCTGCAATCTCACACGATAATCCTTCACTAGTAATCATCTTAACTGCTTTTAATTCACCATCGGAAATAACTGGAAAACCAGCTTCGATTGCATCAACACCTAATTCATCAAGTTTTTTTGCAATTGCTAATTTTTGATCTGGGGATAATGATACACCAATGGTTTGTTCTCCATCTCTTAAAGTAGTATCAAATATTCTAACGTTCAAGCGCCACTCCTTTGCAATGCAGCAACTCCAGTTCGAGCTACATCAATAATGCCAAAGGGTTTTGCTAATTCCTCAAATGCTTGTATTTGATCAGGAGTCGCAGTTAACTCAACCATTATTGATTCCTTTTTAACATCATGAACTTTACCCCCATATGCATTTGCAAGTTTATTAATTTCCATACTATCATTAGCATTACTTAGTTTAATCTTAAAAAGACTAAGTTCTCGATATACTGTTTTGTGCTCATCCAAGTGTTCAACTTTAACAGTGTCAATCATTTTGTCAAGTTGCTTAACAATTTGCTCTACTTGTTTTTCATCACCATATGTGGTAATAGTCATCTTAGAGTACTCAGGGTTTTCAGTAACACCTACAGAGATACTATCAATATTGAAATTTCTAGAACGAAAAAGATGAGTCACCTTAAACAAGATTCCAGGTTTGTTTTCAACTAAAATAGAAAGAATTGCCCACATGATAAATCACTAAGAGGGTAAAATCATATCCGAAAGCGAAGTTCCAGGAGCTACAAATGGTAATACATCTTCTTCAGGATCAATTGGAATGTCGATTACTGTTGCAACATCACTGCCAAGTGCGGTTTTGATTGCTTTGTCTAGTTCATCCATTGATTGTGCACGTATTCCTTGAGCACCATATGATTCTGCTAATTTAACATAATCAGGACAATGACCTTGATCAACGCCATTCATTCTTCTATCATAGAAAGTTCTTTGCCATTGGGCAACCATTCCCAATGATGAATTATTTAAGAGAAAAACAATAACAGGAATGTCTTCCAACACTGCAGTTGCAAGAGAATTTTCAGTCATACTAAAACTTCCATCACCTGCAATGTCAACTACAGGAACATCAGGTTTTGCTACTTTAGCTCCAATTGCTGCAGGAAATCCCCAACCCATAGTACCAAGACCAGTAGAACTAAAGAAAGTTCCAGGTTGAATTACATCATAAAATAATGATGCCCACATCTGATGTTGTCCTACTTCAGTAGTAACAATAGATTCTTTTGGTAATAGTTCACGTAATTTACGTAAGATTTTGGCAGCACCCATTTCACCTGGATGAAGTTTCAAATTTTCTTTCCAATATGCTTTAGTCTCTTTAACATGTTTAATCCATGGGGTTTCTTCTGTTTTTTTAATAGATCTCTGTAAAAGTAATTTCACCATAATTCTTAGTGATGCTCGAACATCTCCAACAACTGCAATTTGTGCAGTTTGATTCTTTCCAATTTCTGCTGGATCTACATCCATATGAATAATTTTTAATCTCTTTTCAAATGCCTCAAATGTTCCTACGGATCTATCAGAAAATCTTGTTCCAATAGCCAAAACACAATCAGCTTCTGCCATCATTTTATTTGCTTCTGCATGACCATGCATTCCAATTGGACCTAATGACAATGGATGGTTTTCAGGGAATGCACCTTTTCCTTTGAAAGTGGTAACTACAGGAAGCATAAGGGCTTCTGCTATAGATTGTAATTCAGCAAAAGCAGATGAGATAATTGTTCCACCACCAGCTAAGATTATTGGTTTTTCTGAATGAAGTAACATATCAATTGCTTTTTCAACATTAACAATGTCAGGATCAGCCCAAGGATGATAACCTTGGATTTTAAATTCATCAGGGAATATCATCTCTGCCTCATTTGTTTGAACATCTTTAGGAATGTCAAGTAAAACAGGTCCAGGTCTTCCAGTTTCTGCAATAAAGAACCCTTTTTTCACAGCCTCTGGAACTTCAGCAGCTGTTCTTGGTTGGAATGCATATTTTACAACTGGATTTGCCATTCCAATAATATCACTTTCCTGAAATGCATCTCGGCCAATCATTGCAACCGGTACTTGTCCAGTTACCGCAATCATGGGTGCAGAATCTGCTTGGGCAGTTGCAATTCCAGTCAAAATGTTAGTAGCACCAGGTCCAGATGTTGCAAAGCAGACCCCAGGTTTTCGGCTAACTCTACCAAATCCATCAGCCATATGAGCTGCAGATTGTTCATGTCTTACCAAAATATGTCTAATATCACATCTAGCAAATTCATCATACATTGGAAGATTTGCTCCTCCAGGTAAACCAAATACTTGTTTTACGCCTTCTTTTTCCATAGCCTTCATCAAGGCTTTTGCACCAGTCATACTTTCCATTTTATTCATTAAATCGCTCGCCATAATTTTAACCTAGTAAATTTTGAGTATGCTTTACAGTAGAAAAACAACAAACAATTTTTTGTCAAATGTTCCCGTTAATTTTGTACTCATTGAAATCATAAAATCAATCAATTGATAATTAATAAAGATTCTCTGTAAAATAATCATATTATCATGAGTAATTATACCGAAGACTTAAACTGAGATTTCCAATACCTAGATTGATTGTTTTGTCAGATAATGAAGAAATTATCAAAATAATTGAAACATTATTTCAAGCAGGTATTTCAAAAGATTTGACAGTCTTAAAAGACATTCATCTTAATGATACTAAATTTTCCAGTTTCAGTGATTTACCACCATATGATCTTAAAGACTATAAAACTACAATTGAGCTTGAAGAATTACGATTTGTCAGTATTTCAGATTACTCTTATGAGATTAAAAATCCAAAAATTAGCATCTTTGGAGATACAGCTGTGGTAGCAATGGAATTGATTCAACAAGGAATGTTAGTAGACAACAAAGCATTCACAGGAGAACATATGACGATAAATGGACGTGCAACATTTGTGTTAGTGAAATTACCCACTTGGAAAATTGCACATATCCACCTATCAAAAATAGGATGACAGTTACTCTTTAGCAGTATTAGGATTGTTTGATTTCTTTTGATTTGGGTTAAATGGTTTCTTTGGTGAGTTTGATTTCTTTTGATTTGGGTTAAATGGTTTCTTTGGTGAGTTTGATTTCTTTTGATTTGGGTTAAATGGTTTCTTTGGTGAGTTTGATTTCTTTTTAGGTTCTTCACTTACTAATTTTTTATAGAGGTTGTAAGCTTGTTCAACACTTTGATTTCCATGTACAATTGCCCTTACTGCTTTAATCATAGATACTGGATGCTCTGATTGCCAAATGTTTCTGCCCATATCAACACCAACAGCACCGCCTTTGATTGCATTGTATGTTAGTTGTAATGCATCACGTTCAGAGATTTTTTTCCCACCGGCAACAATGATTGGTACAGGACATGATTGAACTACTTTTTCAAAATTATCACAATAGTAAGTTTTTACAATATGCGCCCCTTGTTCAGCTGCCACTCTACATGCCAAAGAGAGATATCTAGCATCTTTACCAAGTTCTTTTCCCACAGCAGTTACTGCTAAAACTGGAAGTCCGTATTTTTCAGCCTCGCTGACTAATTTTCCCAGATTAACAATCGTTTGATATTCATATTTCGAACCAACGAAAATAGACATTGCAAGGGCACTTGCATTTAATCGGAGTGCTTCTTCAATGGATACTGTGATGTCTTCTTGAGAAAGATCATCACCAATTATACTTGAACCACCAGATACTCTCAAAACCATAGGAGTATCAGTTGTTGCTGAAACACATGCTCTTTGAACGCCTCTTGTAAGCATTAAAGAGTCACAGTGTTTCAAAAGGGGTGCAATTACTTTTGTTGGGTTCTCTAATTTTTCAGTAGGACCAAGAAAATATCCATGATCTACGGCCAACATCAATGCACGATTATTTTGTGGTTTAATTATTCTAGAAATTCTGTTTTTTAATCCCCAATCCATATCTCTTCGAATTTGAAATAATCGAAATACCTTTCTTAAGCCTTTCTTATTTGGTAATGATTATTTTCATTGCATTCTCACCAGAACGTGCATGATCAAATGCCTTTTGAGAATCAGTAATAGAATAAGTATGAGTGATTAGTTGTTTAACATCGATTTTTGAGGATTCAATTAAATCAAGTGCTTCTTTAGTGTCCTTATCTGAAGCAGCATAACTTGTTACAAGGGTTATTTCTTTAGAGTAAATTTTACTCATATCCAAATTTAGTAATGCACCTTTTGATGGAACTCCAAACATCATAACAGACCCCCCTTTTCTAACCAGATCAATTGCGTCTTCTAGTGCTTTGAGACTACTAGTGGATACAATTGCTACATCAACCCCTCTTCCCTCAGTGCCATCCAAAATTTTTTTCTTTCGGTTTTCATCCATAGAATTAATTGAATCAGTGACATTAAATTTTTTTGCAAAATCCAATCTAAAATTATTAACATCAAGACAGAAAATTTTTGAGAATTGATTTACATGTGCTAACATTACATGCATCATTCCAGTAGGACCCACACCAAAAATTGCAACAGAGTCGCCCTCATTAAATTTGAATTTTGTCCATGCCCTAACACAACATGCCAAGGGTTCAATCATTGCAGCTTCTTCAAAACTTAGTGAATCAGAGATTTTCAATATACCGCCATGAGATACATTCCATGCAGGTACAACATATTCTTCAGATAGGCCACATGGAGAAAGATTTGTTTCATAATATTTTTTACACATAGTTTCATTTCCATGATTGCACAAATGACAATCATAGCAGGGAACATGATGATGAGTAAAAACACGATCACCTTTTTTAAAGTCTGTAACACTAGAACCAACATCTAAAATTATTCCAGATGGTTCATGTCCTAAACGCATTGAAGGTTGACCATATTGACCAAAAACTTTTTCTAAATCAGAACCACAAATTCCACATGCATTCATTTGAACCAAAACATCACCATTACCTATTGAGGGTTTATTAGTTTCATCCACAGAAATTATCGATGGTTCTTTAACAGATGCAGTTTTCATTGTAACCCATTAGAGAATTGAATATAAGTAGATAAACAATCATACGCCAAGAATCTTTTTCAGCATTACCCTGTAATCGACTTCAGTTTTTTCACTTCCTGCTGCAGGTAATGCAAAAACGAGAGTGGATTTTTCTGCTCTTAATGCTGTTAATTCATCATTGATGGGTTCAGATATATCATCACTAACTAAAACCAGACCAACATCAGAATCATCAGTTAGTCTCTTAATTTCATTCAAAGCCTTTTGAGGAGTTTCAGAAATAATTCCAGGAACTCCTGCTAACTGGAAACTAGTTACAAACGATTTACTGCCAACAGTAAAGATTTTCACAGTTAAAATTTTTGTCCATTCTAATTTAACCCTTTTTGGCAGTCTATAGATCAAGAAAGGTTGATTTAGTTTAAAAAATCACTAAATTTATGGCAGAAATCGATACTCAAAAGAACGTGTACTTATTCCTACATGGAAGAATGGATCTTAAAGAAAAGGCAATGAATTCACTTACTGCTAAAGGATTCTCAAGTGACAAAGTCATCATGGCATTACCAAACAAAGTTGGTAATATCGGGGATTATATGGCAATGTTATGGATGCCTCCAAACCCAGATCACATAAAAATTCAACAAATCACCAAAGTTGAAGAGGTAGAACCGGAAGGAATGATAGGACTTTGGAAAGGTGTTTCAAAAGACGATATTGATTCTATTCAATTAGAATAATCAACTAAATCCAGCACCAAAATCATTACCTTTTTCTAAAATATCACCAGAATCAGAATTCTTTAGTTTTCTGTAAAGTAATGTCTCATAAACTAATTTCATTGAGGAATCATCATCAAGATTACAATCCTCTTTGATTAGATTTTTGTATTTTTCTAATTTAACTTCATCTTGCTCATCAGGTGACACTCCATCATGAACCATTAAATTTGCAATTTTTTCAATTTCAGTGTTTTGTTGTTCTTCATCCATAATTTTTAATGTTATTTCTAGTTATTAACACATTCGAATAACAGATAATTATAAATCAGAAATTAATGCTTTAAGAAAATCTGTAAATTCATCATCCGAAAAAATAACTTTTTCAATTTTATTTTCTTTTTGAGCCAATTGCGCAGAATCCAGATGATAGCAAGAAGATTTTCCGTTTAATTGACCAAAATAAAACCCAGGACAAGAACAATAACTTCCATTTGGATCTAACCAATGTTCTTCACCTTTTCCAACCACAGTCCAAATTTTTCTTTGACTAGGTTCAAAAATGTGAAGCTTAACCCGTTTTTCAGAAACTAAAACTTCAACTCTGTCAAAGTCTTTACTCATAAAGATTTAATCATATATGTACAGTATAACTTTGATGTTACAATCCAGAATCATCCCATCTAAACCTGCATTGATTTTAGAAGATAAAAAAAAGAATCTCATAGTAACAGATATTCATATAGGATTTGAGAATACTCTAAGCTCAAACGAAATTTTCATAGGAAAAAATTCCTCAATTAATGAAACAATACAAGAATTATCAGAAATTATAGATTCAGAGAATCCGGATTCAGTGATTCTTCTAGGAGACATAAAATCAAGTATCAAAAACATATCAAGAAATGAATGGGATGAAGTTCCTTTATTTTTTGAAGAAATTAGAAAAAAATGCGATGTGGTGTTAATACCAGGTAACCATGATGCAAATATTCAGAAATTAGTTCCAGACAACATATCCATAATTAGTTCTACAGGCATGATTGAAGAAAACGTATTGCTCACTCATGGACATACAATGCCATCAGAAAATTTTTCCCATATTGATAAAATCATCATGGGTCACATACACCCAGTATTTTTTCAAGAGGATTCAATCATGAATGGTCAGAGAGTTTGGGTTTCACTCAAAGTAAAAAAACAAACAATATTCCCTTCAAAGTCCGGAGATTTGGAAATAATTATTGTTCCATCATTTAATAGGTATTTTTATGCCACACAAAAGCGATTTAACAAAAAATCAATATCGCCAATCATAGAAAGATTGGAAATTTTATCTGCAAAGATTGTATCATTAGAGGGAGTAATTCTAGGAGACGAATCAATCATTAACCAAGTTTTGTAGTTTTAGAACAATAGTATTAATCATAATTATCATAAGGTTCAATTGGATCTTTAGTTGTTTTATTTGTTTTAAGCCACTCTAAAGTTTTTACAAAAGAGTCTGCCAATTCAATAGTTGTAAGTACAGGAATTCCAAGCTCCAAAGATTTTCTTCTAATTTGATATTCATCATCTAACATTCCAACATATTTTTCTAATGTAGAAGTACTTGGAATATTTATGATAAAGTCAATCTTTCGCTCATAAAGAAGATCAGCAATGTTTGGTTTTCGTTCAGGCTCTGAAATTTTATGAACAATTTGGATTTGACCAACTTTTTCTTCAAAGAACTCAGCAGTGTGTTCTGTTGCCAATATTTTGAATCCCAAATGTTTGAGTTTTGCAATAGACGCAACAAGTTTTTCTTTATTTTGGGCACCTCCAACTGTGATTAGTGCAGTACCTTTGTTAGGCAAATTATAGCCAACAGAAGTCAATCCCTTTGATAGTGCATCATAGAAACTATTTCCAAAACATGCAGCTTCTCCAGTAGATTGCATTTCAACACCAAGAGCAATATCTGCACCATCTAATTGCATAAATGAGAATTGTGGAACTTTAATCCCATAATTTTGAATCTTTTGCCACTTATTTTCAGGAATTTTAGGTAATGGTTTATCTAAAATTGCCTTTGCAGCAAGTGATATTAAATTTGTTTTAACTAATTTTGATACAAAAGGCATGGAACGGGATGCTCTAATGTTTAATTCAATTACATAGACATGATCATCATGAACTAAAAATTGGAGATTGAAGGGACCTTTGACATTAAATGTAAGTGCAATCTTTTTTGTATATTCATTTATTGTTTCAATGATTTTATTGCTTAATCTCCAAGGGGGGATACACATCATTGCATCTCCAGAATGAACACCAGCACTATCAATATGTTCAACAATTGCACCAATTACAACTTCTTTTCCATTACTAACACCATCTACATCCACTTCAAGTGAATTTAACATGAATTTAGAAATTACAACTGGATGATCAGGGGAAACATCAGTAGCTTCTTTCACATATGTTTTTAATTCATCTTGAGACCAAACAACTTTCATAGCTGCACCAGAAAGAACGTATGAAGGTCTAACGATAACAGGAAATTCAACTTGTTGTGCAAAGTTTTTTGCTTCATTTAGATTTGAGAATGCTTGCCAAAGAGGTTGCGGAATGTGAAGTTTATCAAGCTCAGCACTAAATTTTGAACGGTTTTCTGCTCGGTCTACATCGTGTGCACTAGTTCCTAAAATATTCACACCATGTTGTGCAAGACCAGGAGTAAGGTTATTTGCAGTTTGTCCGCCAACACATGTGATGATACCACGAGGATGCTCAAATTCAGTAATATCTAAAATTCGTTCCTGAGTTAATTCTTCAAAGTATAATCTAGTACAAATATCATAATCAGTAGATACTGTTTCAGGATTACAATTTACAACAGATATGCTTTTCTCACCATTTTCCTGCAAACCCCAAACCATGTTGACTGTTCCCCAATCAAATTCCACACTACTTCCAATTCTATAAGGGCCAGCTCCTAGTACAACAATTCCTTTTTCATCAGAAGGGATTACAATATCATGAGAGTGGCCACCATAAGTAAGATAGAGATAGTTGGTTACCGCAGGCCATTCGGCTGCAAGAGTGTCAATTTGTTTAACAGATGGCAATACGCCTAATTTCTTTCGTAAATTACGTATATCATCAGGAATAAATCCTTTAGCACGAGCAATTTGTTTATCTGAAAAACCCATTTTTTTGGCATCCCAAAGAAGAGGCTTATCCAGTTCAGATGTTTTTAGTTTTGATTCGATATTTACAATATTTTGTATTTTTTCAATAAACCAAGGATCAATTGTTGAAAGTTTGTAAATTCTCTCTACAGAAATTCCCATTTTTAGTGCGATGGCCACATTATACATAATATGATCATCATGATGAGAGAGTTTATCTTCAATTTCCTCTTCAGTGTATGTTTTTCCGTTTGCACGATTTAAAACAAGTCCATCATTTCCAATATCCAACATTCTGATTGCTTTTTGAAATGATTCTTCAAACGTTCTTCCTATAGCCATGACTTCACCAACAGATTTCATGGTTGGTCCAAGTCTTCTATTGACAAGTTCAAATTTTTCAAAATCCCATCGTGGATGTTTGCATACAATGTAATCAAGTGATGGTTCAAAGCATGCAGTAGTATTTTTTGTAATTCTGTTTACTAGTTCAGATAAATTGTAACCTAGCCCAATTTTTGCAGACATGTAAGCAAGTGGATAGCCAGTCGCTTTACTTGCAAGAGCAGAAGAGCGAGAAAGTCTCGGATTAATTTCAATTGCAACATATCTATCAGAGTTTGGTTCAAGTGCATACTGTATATTACATTCACCAACAATTCCAACATGTTTTGTTGCACGTAATGCTGCAGAACGTAACATATGGTATTCATGATTATCAATTGTTTGCGACGGTGCAACTACAATATTATCACCAGTGTGAGCTTTCATAGATAGAACGTTTTCCATATTACATACAATTACGTTATTTCCATCATAATCTTGCATTACCTCATATTCAATTTGTTTCCAATGCCCAATGTATTCTTCAATTAGAACCTGACCTACTATACTTGCCTTGAAACCTCTTTCAACAATTTCATGAAGTTCAATTTCATTATATGCGACTCCGCCACCACGACCACCCAAAGTATAAGCGACTCTAACAATCACAGGATATACTAATTCTTCTGCTGCCTTTTTTGCATCATCAAAATTTGTGACAGTTTTACTTTTCAAAACAGGGACTCTACATTCACCCATAGAATCTTTGAAGAGTTGACGATCCTCAGTTTTTTGAATTCCTTTAATTTGAGTTCCAAGTACTTTAACGCCGTATTTTTGGAGAACGCCAGATTCCTCTAGGCTAACCCCGCAATTAAGAGCGGTTTGACCACCATATGCCAGCATAATTCCGTCTGGCCTTTCTTTTTCGATAATGGATTCCACATACTCTTGGTTTACAGGAAGGAGATACACTTGATCTGCAAATCGCGTATCAGTTTGAATTGTTGCAATGTTTGGATTGATTAAAACACTGCTCAGTCCATCTTCACGTATGGCTTTGAGGCATTGGCTTCCGGAGTAGTCAAATTGACGGTCGTTTTAGCGACTCTCGCCGGCTTCTCCGATTTTAATTGCCCCACTACCAAGTACAAGAATTTTCTTTAACGACTCATTCTTTGGCAGATGTTCCTTCCTCCATAAGGTGTTGTAGCTCTTCAAAGACGAATTTACAATCATAAGGACCTGGTGCAGCTTCTGGATGGAATTGTACTGCAATGCACTTTTGTTTTTTGTGTTTTATTCCTTCAACTGTTTTGTCGTCTGCGTTTGTAAACCATAAATTAAATTCAGATTTTTCAAGAGATTCCGGAGTAATTCCATAACCATGATTCTGACTAGTTACATAAACTTGATTATTTTCTAAATTCACACAAGGTTTGTTTTGTCCACGATGTCCATACTTTAGTTTGTAAGTATTAGTATTTCCTGCAATACCAATAATTTGTGCACCTAAACAAATTCCTAATGTAGGAATATTATTTTCAATTAATTTTTTAGCAGTGTCAATTGTGTTAGGGCATTTTTGTGGATCACCGGGACCACTACTTAGTACAACACCCTTTGGATGATAAGACATTATTTTTTCATATGATGTATCCCATGGAAGACGAATTACTTTATAGCCAATCTCTCGAATGTTTCTGATAATTGCATTTTTTGCACCTGTATCAATAACCACAACAGATTGGTTTTCATCACCATATACCTTTTCTTGTTTTGTAGAGACATCATCCATGAATTGTTCAGAATCATAGCGTGGTGCAGATACGAGTTGTTTTTTGATCTCATCAACATTAATTTCTGAATCAGATACAACCAATGCGGCCATCATTACCCCACCAGTTCTAATCTTTTTTGTTAGTTCACGAGTGTCAATGCCAGAAATTCCAGGAATCTTTTCGTTGTATAGCCATTCATCAAGAGTCATAGTAAGATTCCAATGACTTGCAGTTAAAGATAATTCATGAACAACCAGACCACGAACTTGTATTTTATCAGATTCAAAGAATTTGGAGATTCCATCAGCATCTTTAATTGATGAGTCAGGTACACCATAATTTCCAACTAGCGGATATGTAAGAGTAAGAATTTGACCACTATACGAGGGATCTGTTAGTGCTTCAGTATAGCCCACCATTCCAGTATTAAAGACAATTTCCCCAAACGAAGTAGTAGAATAGCCAAAACCTTCCCCATCAAGAACAGATCCATCATCAAAAATTAGCTTTCCAAACTTTTTTGCGTGGTTTGATTTCTTTGTAGTAATTGTGACCCTCGATAAGTCCGCTAGAAAGCGAATTTAAGTTTTATGCGTAAATTGAAAGAAACTAATTGATCGCCAAATTAGAAAATCAGAATAGATTTTTAAAAATTATTAGATCTAAAGTGCCTGGAACTCTTCGCTCCACTTGTGATATGCACGAATCATTTCAAGAGAAACACTTGGTTTTCTTCTTGTCATAATATCTTTGAAATCAGATGTGGTAAGTTCTCGGGGCTTTATTGGCTCTTCGCCTTCAACTGGTTCATGATAATCAGGAGCATTAAAGATTTCATGAACTGTTTTAATTTGAGCGGCTTGGCAGACGTCTTTAATGTCACTTGCACTATAACCATCAAATAGTTTAGCCAATTCAGAATTATTTACTTTGTAGTTTTTACTTAGAGGTTCAGTGTATTGTGCAAATAGATTTTCTCTTGCTTCTTGTGTTGGTAGAGAAACATAGATTCTCTTTTGGAATCTTCTAAGGAAAGGCCAATCAAGACTCCAAGGTTTGTTTGTTGCGCCAATTACATACAACATCAGTTGTTTGCCTTTACCGTTAACGCCATCCATCTCAGTTAGGAATTGATTTTTAGTTCTTACCTCTCCTCCAACTTCACTATTTCTAGAACCAAGTAAAGAGTCAACTTCATCTACAAATAAAATTACAGGTTTTCCTTCTTTTTCTGCGTATTGTCTTGCCATAGAAAATAATTTTGAAACATTCTTTTCTGCTTCGCCTAACCATTTACTCATCATTGAAGATGCATCCACATTGATAAAATAACCATCCATCTCATTTGCAGTTGCTGCTGCAAGCATTGTTTTACCAGTACCTGGAGGACCGTAAAGTAACATTCCTTTTGGCCAACCTAATGGAAACAAATCAGGCCTCTTTGTAGGATAAACAATTGATTCACGTAAAGCACTTTTTGCATCATCTAATCCAATTACTTGGTCCCAAGTAACATCAGGTTTTTCTTTCATTAAAAGATCTTCAAAGTCATTTTCATTTTCTTGTCTCTGAACAGATTTCTTTTGTTCATCTTCAGATGCCTTTGGGTCTACTGCAGGCTCTACACCATGAGCCTGTTGTAATGCATTAATTCTATTATGGTAAGAGTTACATCGGTCTTTGTAAATTTGATTCAGTTTGCTTGTTGGGTATAATTGTAATAGTTTTACCAATGAATCAATGGCATGCTGATAATGTGTAATTGCCATCCCTCGTGCACCTTGGGAATCAAATTTGATAGCTTCTGAAGCATATTTGCTTGCAGTGTTTTCTAATTCTTGGGGGGCTAAACTCATCTCATATACCTACGCAGTTTGTCTTTGAGAATTTTGTTGGTATTCTACGGTGTTAATCTCTGTCACAAAATTGGTTAAACTAATTTCACTTGTTTCTTCCTCATTATAGTCTGGACCATTTTGATAATTTTTCTTAAAATCGGATTTATCTGAGATAGTTGTATGTACATCTTTTACTTTGTTAATGGAATCTTCAGCAGATAGAATTAATTCAGATATCTCATCATCAAGATCATCAATTGATGAGGCAGTTTCAGAAACTACAGAAGCAAAATGTTTTAGAATAGAACTCATCTCTTTTTTTTCAGCGTATTTGCACATCATAAAATCCGCAATTTTAACAATTTTATCCAAATCCTGTAATTCTTCTAAAGTTAGTTTATCGATTTTGATATCTTCAGAAGATTTTACTTCAGATAGTTTTTTATCGATTTTGATGGAAATATTTTTAATTCTTTGAATATCTTTTGCAAAATCTCGCTTGGAAGGTAAAGTTATCAAGTATTACATAATTTAGAAAAATCAACATTAGGATACTGCTTACTTATTTTAGAGTCCACCATCAATTTTACTTCATCAAGAAATATCGATGATTCATGGTTTGATTGGCTAAAATCAAATCTTGCTTTAGTAAGAGATGCAGAATCTAAAACAATACTTCCCAAATGAACAGATAATTCAGATAATCTTTGACTACATATTGGAGCTATACTAAAAAATTGAGCACTAATTGTTCTAATCATCGGAATTGACGAAGGAAGTGCCTCAGGAATACTATGAATGCCAGAAATAGAAATAATTCTTTTCTGAATTGTTTTGAGAACTTCTAAAGAAAAAGCCAAAGTTCGCTCAAGATCCATGGCACTAAGATGGTTTTTGTCAGTTTCATCAAAAAATAAAACAAGATCACGGTTAGATTTTTTTAAATCATATAGTTTTTCGGATAAAATATCTATAATTTCAGTTAATAAATTAGAAGAGTATTCCAATCTTGGAACAAGGGTCACTGAATTAGAAATTTTTTCAATGTCTGATTCATTGTATTTTACCAACATACCATTATTCTCACCTAGATTTTGTATTTGAGGACGATGTCACGATAATTTTAGTAACTACAGTTACACCTATCAGTAGTTACAATTTTGATTTTTTTTGAGTATTTGTGTAAAGGAATTTAGCTCTCAATTTTACCTAATAATAATGGGAGTAAAATTATGGTAAATGAACACGTGTTAACAGTAAGTTTAGAAGAATTTGGATTAAGTAAATATGAAGCACAAGCATATGTGGCCCTAATTTCAAAAGGTACAATTTCAGCTAGCGAATTAGCATATTATTCAGAGATTCCTAGAACAAAAATTTATCCAACATTATTAAAATTAGAAAATAAAAAACTAGCCATTATTTCAAAAAGCAAGCCGATTATGTGTACAGCGATTGCTCCTGAAGATGCATTTGATGGAATTATTCATGAACAAATCAACAAAGTAAACGCAATGAATTCATTGGTATCTAACTTGAAAAAAGCAAGCGAGGAAAGTAGAAAAACTAGAGGATCAGAAGAAAAAAGATATTTTCACATAAGTGCTAACAATGTTTTAACACAACTCCAAACAATGATTGAAGGTTCTAAATCATCAATCAAGATCATGACAGATCAATGGGGTTTTGGATTACTAGCTGAATGCAAAGAACAATTAGTCTCAGTTACACGTAGGAATCTAGATGTTAAAATTTTAGTTTCACCATCTCAAATTTGTTCAGAATCATATAGAAAAATTCCAGATGGAGTTGAAATCAGAGCATCAGAAATAACACAAAATTGTTTCATGTTTGATGAAACAGAGTTGCTTTTAGTAAATAATGATAATGGTAAAGGAGCAATTTTTTCATCGACAGATATTCTTGCTTCAAATCAAGAAAAAATATTTACAAACATTTGGAAAAATGCCATCAAAACAAAAGCATTGGCAGATATGTCAAAAACGGAAGCCCAAGAAATTTACAAAATAATTAAAACGGTTAATGAGATTGGTTTAACCTACATTCTAAATTCTACAATGGTGTTAAAAAAACCTGAATCAGACATATTCAAACTATTAGAAAAAAATGGTATTTCATTCAAATCAAAATCATTAGACGACATAATTGAGATAATAGATGCAATAGTGCAAATTACATGTTCAGGACATGTTAATTTTGAAGCAAATACAAAAAACATTACTGTTGAATCAAAGTTAAACAGTGGGCATTCATTACCATGGGTATCAATTTTAGATGGATGTCTTCAAAAACAAGGATATAAAACAAGAACAATCTATCAAAACAATTCAAATAAAGGCGAAAAAGTACACATCAAAATTATCAAAAACTAATTGTTTGAATTATTAATTTTTGAAAATAATGATACCAAATTAATGATTAGATTTATGGAAAAAAGTGTAATTTTCAAACAAACAATATTTAATGTATTATGATGTTCATACCATTTTATGGGATTAAACGTACTAGTTGTGGACGATTCACCATTTATGCGACAAAGTATCAAAGAAGTATTTCGATATATGAAGATAGATTCGGTAATCGAGGCAAAAAATGGCATGGATGCAGTTAGAGCATTTAGGAAGTATAAACCATCTCTAGTAACAATTGATTATGAGATGCCAGGCTTAAATGGGATTGAGACGGCAGCAAAGATTAGAGAAATTGATAAAAATGTAAAGATGTTAATTGTTACATCTATCAAATCAAATATGATAGCTGTAAAAAGCGGAAAAATTCCGCAGTTGGGATACATTACAAAACCCATTGATCCAATTATGGTAAAAAATGAATTAGCCAAACTGTAAAAATTTTAAAAATTCTAAATGTAGGTAAAAATAAATTCATATAAAAAATAGATATAGTGCTATGATTGAAGAAAAATTAGAGTCATTAGGAATAAAATTACCAATTCCACCAATACCAGCAGGATCTTATGTACCAGTAATTAGAACAGGAAATTTGTTATTCATTTCAGGACAAATCCCAATAGATGATGGAAAAGTAATTTTTACAGGTAAAGTGTCAGATGAAAATTTAGAGACTGCACAAAAATCAGCAAGAATGTGTGCAATTAACATCATAGCACAAATAAAAAGAGAATTAGGGAATTTAGATAAAGTATCAAAAATAGTCAGATTGTCAGGTTTTGTAAATTCTGTTCCAGAATTTTCGCAACAACCCAAAGTAATCAATAATGCATCAAATTTGTTTTTTGAGATATTTGGTGAAAAAGGAAAACACTCCAGAATTGCAGTAGGAGTAGCCAGTTTGCCATTAAATTCAATGACTGAAATTGATGCAATAATAGAGTTTTCAGAATAATCAATTAGGGATTTTTCTTAAATATGTCATTGAGTGAATGAACTTATGTTCATATTAGTAAAGGATGTTAATTGTATTCTTCCAGTTTTGGGCACAGGCAAATTAAAAAATAGAAAAAATAAAAATGCACCTAATTAGATTCAAGAAATAAGAGGATTGCTACTCATTTTAAGAAACGATTCATATGTGCTAAAAATGTAGTCAAAAGATGTTTAAGATTTCATTGTTTATGGTACTGACAATATCAATGATATCGACTTTAGCTTTTGCAGAACCAATAATAGAAGTACAAACATCAGATGATGAAATTAAAGCATTTGAGTCAATTTGGATAACAGGTAAAATTACAGATGTCTCACAGTACAAACCAGTGAAGTTAAGAATTATTGGACCAGATGGGGCATTAGTCTTTGCACCACAAGTGGCAATTAATGATAACGGAGAATTTAGAAAATTACTAAATCCACCAATTCCGAGCTTTGATGTAGGGAAATACATTGTAACTGCAAGTCATGATGACACAAAAACAGTTGCACAAACACAATTTACAGTAATCACCCAAGAAATTCCAAGAAACCCAACTGCCCAGACAACGAAGCCAACAGAATTAGTAGAGAAAGAAAGAAAAATTATAAAAGATCTATCCATGTCAGCTGAGGCTGAAAATGGTTCAGACATTATCAAAATTATAGGAAATTCAAGTTACAGAGGTACAGACATCACACTAATTATCAAATCACCATTAGGAAACGTGGTAACAATTGATCAAATCACACCTGGAATAACAGGAGATTTTGAAGTTGAAATCAAGACAGGTGGTCCTATGTGGAAAGAAGATGGCACATATACCATTACTGTAAATCAAGGGGCGTTATCAGAGTATAAGGAATCAATCAAAGTTGAAATCAAAGATGGCATGGTTATTCCAGAATTTGGAGTTATAGCATCATTGGTTTTAACAATATCAATAATTTCAATAATTATCATGTCTACAAAATCAAAATTATTCATATCATCTAGATTTTAATTCTAAAATATAGAAAAATATCATCTAGAAATATTTTAAAAAATAACTACACAGTATGAATTCTAAGTTGTTTTAAAAGATTCTTGTAAGAAATCAATATTTCTAAATAAACCAAATGCAAATTGATTATTTGATTTGTTTATTCAATTCTGTGATGAATTTTTTTATTTTTGGTTTTGGAATTACAGCTCCACATGCTTTATCATGACCCCCACCAGACCCTCCAAGACTAGTTGCAAGGTTGTTTACAATTTTTCCTAAATGTACTTTACAGTCTTTTGAGCCACGAACAGATACTGCATAAATTCCATGATCTACACGTTCTTTGTATGCAACACCCACATCTTTTCCAGATAAACCCATAACAAAATTAACTGCCCCACTTGCACCTGCATCAAGAATTTCCATATACCCTAGATTTTTCATGGTCTTCATTCCTTGTTTTACTTTGGCAATCATTTGAGATAGTTTTTCAACTTGAATTTGTGCAAACTCAAATGTATTAGGTATTGCGTGAGGGAATTTGGAATCGGCCAATTCTTCAACTAAATATAATAGATAATCAGGTTCTTTTTGATGTCCGACGATATTGTATGTTAGAACAGTTGCGCTAATTAATGCAAATTGTCTGTCATAGATTTGTAACAATTTTGAACCAATTGGTCGGGATTCCATATAATCAGTAATTGCAGCACAAGCTGCAACAAATGATGCATGATCATTTAATTTAGATTTAAAAGCAGAGTAAGCTAGAACTGCAGTACACTCATTGGTGTCATGAATTACTTTTACTTTGATTTTATTTAGTGCTTTGATAACATTTGGATCAATATCATGGTGATCTATGTAAGTAACAGAAACTTTATTTTTTCTCAATGTTGTCATAATATCAATAAATTCATCTTGGGTTTTTTTACTTAGACCCAAATCACAGATAAATAATGATTTTAATTTTTCATCTGAAACTACTTGGTTCAATGCTTCCATTTGTCCAGGATAGTCAACCAGAATTGCATCTCCACCAAACGCTTGTCTAATTATCGCAGCAGAGCTAATTCCATCACAATCTTCTTTATGTGAAATACAAATTACTTTATCTCGTTGTGACTTGGCAGTTTTTTTTACTTTAGTTTTAGTAGATTTTTTTACAGTGGATTTTTTAGGAACTTTTTTTGTAACTGTTTTTTTGACTGTCTTTTTAGTTGAAAGTTTTTTAGCCTTTGATACTGCCAATACAAATTAAAAAATTACTAGCCCTCATTTAAATTAAGAATGAAGTTCAAGATTCTCTAAAAGGTTTTTTGATACTTTGATGAATTAATGAACTAGAATCTAAATACACATCATAAAATGACAGTCCTTCCATCTGAGTTTGGTGATCAATTTCTTGAATCTTTTCAAGTTCATTTGATGATGCATTAAGTACCAAATCATCTAATTTTTCAAGACGTTTACGTTCCATTGGGCTCATTAATTTTTGATTAAAAATAATCATTTATGACCAAAAGTTGGCATTTTAGACTAATTACGTTGCAAAATGTTTACAAAATTTGATTTCATATATAAAGAAAAATTAAATATTTTCAAGGAGTAATTTTTTGTGAAACACTCGTATTTTAAATTAAATGGTAATGATTTAAGAGATTATTTATTTCAGCAGCAATAATAGATACACTAAATCAAAATTAATGATATTTTGAATAATTATTATTTCTAGGTAAAAAACCACTTCAAATTCAGTTTTGAAACAGCATGATCTACTATGAGTGAATATTTTACACAAACAATAATCAATAAAGTAATTTGCTCCAGTATGTTCAGCATCAATAAACTCTCAAAGACTTTCGTATCATTTACGACTCCACGCTTTGAGAGAATTGATGTTTTTTATTCAATGGAGAAAAAATCTTATTAAATATAATGTACATATTACTTGCGGAAGATAGATTCTGCAATATCCTCATTAGTGGAAGATATTCACAGCCAAGACACTCCTATTCCACCAACCAATCTGGCTTCCAAAATTAAATTATATAATCAGAACTTTAGACCGACAATGATTAATTGTTTGGTGAGAGTTACAATTACAATATAATTTTATATTTAAAACAAGAGTATATTTTTCATTAATTGATTTAACGTGTGATTAAGTACAGGTAAACAATATTTCATTCAGGTCATATCTATTGTTAAAGTAAATTTATTATTCAAATTTTGTATCATGTATTTCATAAATCAAAATTCCATCTACAATAATTTTATTTTCTGAATTTTTAAATAAATTTTTATGTTTATGCAATTCAAGTGTTCCTCCCCCTTCAAGTTTGATCATAATTTCTCCATTTTCTTCAAGGTTTTGTTTTACACAATGATATGTTACCATGCCAAATAATATTTTTTTTAATATATTACATATTATTACAATTTTCATTTATGAAAATGAATGAAAAATTGATGGTATGAAATTAGAAATTACTTGAACAGATTACTCATGAATTTTATGATTCTATTTTATCATAAAAAATATGAGTGATTATCTGGTTGTCAAAAATGAAAAATACATCATCATGATATATAGAAAAACTACATAGTTTCTGTATGAAAGTCAAAAAAGTTGGTCGCCGTGGAACCAAATCATACGAATCTGAAGTTGGCGAGCAAAATTGGGCAGGTGACGCCTATAGAAAAGTAGAGCAAGACAAACTTACAAAAGTTCCAAAAGGCAAAACAATGCATCTTGGAAGAGGAGTTAGAACCACTACAGCAGAAAACTTGCCAAAATCTACACCTAGACCATCAACTGAGGGAATGACCAGAGTCACAAATCGTGGAACAGGGAGTCGAGCAAGTAAAAATAAGGGATCTTAATAGTCTCTTATTTCTATATTTTTCATTACAGCCAGTGTAAACATTTTGTTTGTTGCAGGTACTGTCAAATTAATGGGGCATATTCTATCTGTAAAAGGTCAGGACATAAGTTAAGATTCTAGGGTTTTTTTCCAACCATTAACCTCAACATCAAAATTCTTTAACTGTGATTCAAACTGTTCTTGGGTCATGGGTTCAGGTCGTATAAACAACCATGTTACTGTAGAACCTTTCTCATTTGGCGTGACTCTACATGATACCGTCCATTCGCCTCCACCCCCAACAAAATCATGATCCAAGATTCCAAATTGTACATTATGTCTTAATCTGATTTTTGCTTTTCCAAATGGGGAATCACATATCCACCAATCATCTTTTTCTCTTTGAATATTTTTTAATGCCCCACCTAATTCCCAATTTTTCATATCTGTAAAAAACTCAAAAACAGTTTTGATGTTTTTTGTAGTGACCATTGTTTTTGCAATAACTGATCTTGATTCTTTACTCATAATTTGTAAGTATCAAACTAGGAAATAAACAAAACAATTAACAAATAACTAATTGTTTCTCGTATTTATTCATCTATTTCAAAGAATTCTTCACATTTGGGACAGTATAATCTAAAAGTACCATCAGGTAATTCAGTTTTCACTAGTCTTTCATCAGTGTGAAGTGGACATGTGTTTTTGATTTTTTCATTAGTTGAAAATCTAAAAAAGCGCAATATGTCCGTTGCAGTAATAATTCCAGAGATTTTTCCTTTATCAAAAACAGGAATCTTTCGAATCTTTTTCTCAATCATAATGCCAGAAGCTCGTAAAACTGATTCCTCAGCAGAAATATGGATGACAGGAGATGTCATGACCTCAGAGATTTTTGTAGAGGGAGGAATTTCATCAACAGTTACTTTGACTGCAAAATCCCTTTCAGTCATTATACCTACAGGCTCGTTGTCTCTCATTACTATCACTGAACCGACTCCGTCATTTCTCATGATTTTTGCTGCCTGTCGAATGGTATGCTCTGAATGAACCATTTCAACATCTTTAGTCATTAAATCTTTTACCAAAGTTTTCACAGGATTAGGATTCAAAGTAACATCTCATAAAGATGAAATTAATTTAATAGATGCTATAATTTTCAAACTTGAAATCAGCATTGACCAGTATTACATGTAATTTGATTGAGCTCATCCCATTGATTATCAATCACAGCAGAAATTATTTTTTCGTCAACTATCACAACTTCAATTACATGGAAAGTGATATCTACAGGAAGATCCATTTGTACTCTATTTCCATATCCAGTATGAAGAGTTTTGAATGTACCTGTCAAAAGAAATTTTGAATCAGATATGTCCTCTGAAACAACTACAATTTCCAACGTATTAGTTATACCATCATATGAATATGTGGGGCCAGTAATGATAAACTGTTCAGTAATATCGATTATTTTTTGTAAGTCACTTTCAGTAATTTCAGTTATAGAATCATCAGAGTCTTCAACATTATATAGATTCAAAACTGCAATTAAAACAATACCAAATACGATTGCGGCAATAATTATTACTCCTTTAAAGATCAAATTTGAACACCATCACTCATTTTTGATTCTATTTTACTATGGTTACAGGAGCTTTTGCCTTGTGCAAGACAAAGTTTGATGTACTTCCAAAAAATAGTTCTTTTGGAAATCCCATTCCTCTAGCACCAATTACAACATGGTCAATCTTGTTTACAGGATTATTTGCAAATGTAGCTAAATCATAACCGGCAGTATGTCCTGCAAGAATAACACCTTCAAAACCAACATCATTTTTCTCTACTAATTTTTTTGCATCTTTGATAATTTTCTCTGCTTTTTTTGGCCATTTTTTCTCAGGTATTCTTGCAGAATGAACTGCAGTAAAAATCCCAAATTCAGTAACACTATGAATACAGAGTAGGGTGGATTTTGTTTGCTTTGCCAATCCAATAGCGTTTTCTAATCCTTTAATGGAATTTTTTGAGCCATCCAAACAGACCATTATTTTTTTAATAGACATTTTCTACTCCAATATGGTTCCCCATCCACGCTCTACTAGTTTTTTAGCAGTAGAAGGAAACGTACATGCTATTTTTCCAGTGATACTTTCAACCCATACTTTTCCCTCACATACTATATCATATCCTTTAGAAAGTGATGGTTCTTGTGCAATTGGGGTGGCAAAAGTTTGAAGAGGCTCTCGTGTTTCCTCAGAGATAATACTTCCAGTAATTGATAGTATTTTGGAGTTTGGCTCTACTTGTAAGGATATAATTCGGTCATTGAATGGACTGAGAGATTCTTGATGTTTTACAGATTTTCCATCCACTATTACCTCAAATGGCAAATCAGTATCAAGCATTTTGGAATCAAGTACATATCGGGGTATGCTTACTGTGATTTTACCGCCATCCTCAGTTCCAACATTCATCAAAAGTTCTGTATTTACAACATCCACTATTGCATTTGATGCAGTTACATCTTGGCCATGAACATGAATCAACCCTACAAGTGCAGAAGGAATCTGCAATGTCAACACAGGCAAATGAATAGAATATGATGTTGGACCTAAAACAAGTACCTTATCTTCGGATTTTAATGCAACATAGACTTTGTGTGATTTTGGGTTTACCTCCATACCCCATGGATGGGATTGAAGATCTAATTTGGATTTGATTTTGTTTGTTTGTCCATCAATCTTTACAATTTTGTTTTGTGTTAGGTATGATGCATAAATCACATGTTCATCAGTATCTACTGCAATTGCCATGGCTTTGTCCCCTAATGGGATCTCTCCAACAATTTCTTTTTCCAAAATATTGATCACTGTAATGCATTCACATCCCCTGTTTGTGACATAAGCGAGATGATGTAGTGGATCAAGTTCTAATCCCCATGGACCTCCTGACATTTTGATGGTTTTTGCTACTTCGTATATGGGCCTCACAGAATATTCATCAGTTACATCCTCCAAGAAAGTAATTTCATTTCCCGCAAGACTTGCAACCATTACAGTATTGCTAAGTGGATCAGCCCTTACAGTAAATGGATGTCTTGGTACGGAAATAGTTTGAATTATCTCATCAGTTTTTGTATCAATTACATGAATATTATTAGAATTATAATCTGCAACATACACAATTTCATTTGTTGGGTTGTAATCAAGTGACCAACCGCCAGTTACAAAATGAACATCAGACCTTTGTCCATATGGCTGGTTTGAAGTAGTGGGAAAATCAATTTCAGAACCAGATAATGGAATCGTTTTGATAAGTAATCTGGTGCTTAAACTATAAACATCAATTCCGCCACTTTCAAATGGTGCAGCATAAATCTTGTTTTTATCAGGTACTGCCTCAACTGCCATTATTCCAGAAGATGAAGTTGTGATAAAGTCAACATTTTTGTTATTATCAATGTCAATTATGTCGATATGAGGATATTGGAAACTGGAAACATAAAGAAAGTCATCAGTGAGTGACATTCCCATAGGATTCTCTGATACGGGAATATTTTCAAGAACATGATGTGCAAAAGAATTTTGGCTTATAGATAACGAGAAAATAACTGCCAAGGTCAGGATCATTAAAGGTAGGATTTTCACATATTTTTTTAATCATAATATAATAAAAGGACAAAACATATTTCTCAAAAGTGGTTTTGAAAAAATCACAATCATTTTCATTTTTGGTAATTAGGTAATTACTTTAATGTGGCAAAAAATTAAATTTTTTCACATGACATCAATCGATAAAATGGCCATAGCTTGGTCACTTGGAATTGTTGCAATTTTTGTTGCTTTGGCAGCTTCAGGAGATTCCCTTCAAGGAATCGCAGACGTCAAGGCACCTGAACCAATAGTACGGCCAGGAACGTTAGAAGAACCAAGCTATGAAGAAACAAAGCCCAAAACAGATCCATTTGCAGATCTTGCTGCGGAAGTAAGAGGGCAAACTGAAGAATCATCAAACCAAGACAAAGAACAGAAACAGATGAAAGAACAAGAACAGAAACAGATGAAAGAACAAGAACAGAAAGGTCCTAAAACAGTTAATGTGTCAATACCATCTGGAACATCAGTACCAGGATGTGAAGTAACAAACGAATGTTATCTCCCATATTCAGTCACTATTTCAAAAGGAGATACAGTGAGTTGGTCAAATGATGATACTGCAGCACATACTGTAACTAGTGGTTCACCTTCTGAAGGTCCTGACGGAAACTTTGATAGTAGTCTGGTCATGAGTGGAGCTGTTTACGAGTTTACATTTGAGCAAACAGGAAGTTATGATTACTTCTGCATGGTTCATCCTTGGATGACTGGAATTGTTCAGGTAAACTAATTTTTTATTTTTTTAATTTCATTTTTGAAAAACAACACCAGTATTAAATAAAATTCTGTTAATAGAACTATGGCGAGGGCAATCAATTCTAAATCTTTGTCTATACTGCCTAGAATTTGATTTACAAAGTCCTCGTCAAAATTAAAACCAATGGGTTTTAACATTATTCATAAATGACAGTTGCGAAGAGGCGTGATCATCTGTTGCCCCATGCCAGTGAGGAATACCTGACGGAATTAAAACAGCTTCGTCCTTTTTGAGTTCCAAGGATTCTTTAATTTCAAACTTATTTTGATTACCTATCTTAGACAAAATTTCTATTTGACCAATACCTTCCATTCCAATTATGATTTGATCAGAATCATGAAGGTGAATTTTTGATTTAGAGCCTTTCTCAAATTTTATAAAATATGATTTGAATTCATTAGTGAAAAAATTCTTGGAAAGTCGATTGAGGCAAATGTTACCAATTTTATTTCCAGTTGTGTCTATCTCAAGATTATCATTAATTTTAATTTTCTTAAGACTTGTCATGGATAGGATGGCGGGTACCGTCAGGATGAATACATTCTCCGCCCTCATGTTTGTGATCACCCTTGTTACCCTGGCAATGAGTATGTTCACAATTACAATTTTTTGTCATATACCATATCACAGTATTTTCTTTAAAAAGCCATAGATAGATTCTCAAAGTTGGCATTAACAACAAAGATTTTTCCAGAATTATTTAACCCACACTATTTCTATTGATTTGATTTTTGTGGAAGGTGAAACATAAGAAAGAGAATCACCAATTCTTGTTTCATAAAAACCTTAAAAAACAATATCATGTATTCCAGATCTAAGTATTAATAATTCCATAAATCCTTAACGCTAATTTTGAAAAATCTATTTTATTATAAGAACAGGTGTTTTTGATGAATGCAGTACATAGTTTGAAGTGCTACCAAGAAAGATCTCCTTGATAGAACTCATTCCTCTTGATCCAATAATAATCATATCAAAATTATTTTTTTGTGCAAAAGAAACAATTGTGCTTCCCTCTTCACCATATTCTAACACATCAATAAAATCTACATCTTTTCTAGTACACATTGCCTTTGCTATTCTCATGAAATCTTTGTAATGTTTACTCATGGACTTACCAATCATGGTTCTTACAGGCCCCATTTCAGTTGGGAATACTTGAACTACAGACAGTCCAGTTATGGATGCATCAGTTAGTTTTGCAAGCTTGATTGCAAAACTTAACGCTCGAATAGAGGGTTTAGAGCCATCTAATGCAACAAGAATTTGTTCAATCATTTGACTACAATCATTTTATTATTAAAACAGGGCATTTTGCTTTTTGTACCATTCCATTACTTACACTGCCAAGCAAAACTTTGTCAAATTTCCCTCTTCCAGATGAACCCATCACAATAAGATCAATATTTTGGGATTTTGCAAAAGATAGGAGGGATTTGACTGTGTTGTTTGACTCTAGCATTACCGTATTGATATGTATTGATTTTCTTTTGGCAATTTCTTTTAATTGACAGAAAAGTTTTGCCAATAGTTTTTTTGCTTCTTTCATAATTTTTTTGTTTAAATGTTTGTCAATATACCATCCACCTAGATTTTTAATATCTAAACAAGCAACAACTTCCAGAGTGGAATTGTGTTGGTTAGCAATTTCTGCGGCTTTTTTAAACGCACGATTTGCATTTGTAGACCCATCATAGGGAACTAAAATATTTGTAAAAGTCATTTATTTTACCACCATTACAGAACATTTTGCTTGCTGTACTACTCCATTTGCAACACTTCCAAGAATCAGTTTATTCAAACCTGTTCGTCCATGAGATCCCATAACAATCAGATCAGTTTTTTTCGATTTTGTGAAATTGATAATTTCTTTGACTATGGATGTTCCTTGTTTAATTTTTATAGATAGAAGGACATCGTTTTTCTTTGCTGCCTGTTCAAGCTTGTAAATTAATTTTTTAGCTACACGTTGTTGTTTTTTTATTGTTTGAGGATTGATTGCAGAGTGTCCGGTTATAGCAGAATATTCCCCTTCGATGACTGTAAGTATAGTTATTTTTGATCCATCTCTTTTTGCAATATCTAATGCTTTTCTAAATGCCCTATTTGAAAAACCTGTTCCATCATAGGGAACTAAAATATTTGTAAAAGTCATGTATGACTTTTTATTTATTTGAATTAAAAAAGTACGCATGATTCTCAAAAATTGAAATTAATACTTCCAACATCAAAATTCTAAGATGTTATCAGTAATTCCAGTTTTGAAAATCATAATATGATGTTTTATTGTTTTTACACATCATGATTGTAATGAAATCGAATCTAAAATATTCCATTACTGGAACAGTTCTTGCAACCCTTTTGATTGTTGCAGCTATATCTGTTCAGTATGGAAATTATCAAGCAGAGGGCCTCATAGGTGCTCAAAGTTCTACAGAGTTAGGATTGGAAGATGAAAGAGCACGAATGGGGTTGAGTACTGGATATGATGATCGACTCTATGTTGTACATATCACTAGTGGAAACCCAGACAGTCAACATGAACGACATTCTGCAATGATGGGAATACAGCATGCAAAAGCATTCCAAGATGCTGGAAAAAATGTAATTGTTTTTCTTGATGTTGACGGAGTCAGAATTGCTGATGAAGACAGACCAGTTGCACTTACTGTTCAACACGCAGCATTAAAGGAATTCTTGAATGGTGGGGGACGAGTCATTGCATGTGAGCACTGTGTTGCAAGTTTTGATGTAAACAACCTAGTAAGAGGCGTAGAAATTGATCCACATCCATACATGCCAAAAATTCAGAAAATCCTATCTGAAGTAGACGTAGTGCTAGACTACTAGCATTTTTTTATTTTTTTTAAAAAAAAATTAAGGAAACCTGACTTTGGGCATTATAGTGATGATTATTTCTTTTCTATACCTTCTCTATGAATCCAATAATATGCTACAGAATCTGCTGAAATCCAATATGTCTCAGTAGCTGCATCGACTTTGATTTCTTGTGAGGATTCATCAAAGGATACGTTGTGTTTGTGAAGTTCCAGTTTTTCTCCTGAACCCAATTTTAACATGAGTTCACCACTTTTGTCTAATTCCTCTTTGATTCTTTTGAAATTTGCCATCATAACAATTCAATAATTTAATATTTAATTTAGTAGTTCATTTTTCAAATCTGAAAAACATGTTCTTTTATCTGATTTTAAAAATAACAATTAAAATCATAAATGTTTAAAATCATCTTAGACAAGACAAAATGTTTTCAAAAAATTGGTTGTGGTTAGACGGACAGATTATTTTCAAGTATGATAACTTTAGACTGATTTAACTATGAGGAAAACGATTTAAAACCATGGATATAAAATCACAAAAACAAATTGACGATATAATGATTGAAACAAATGAAAAAATATCTTCCATTGTTAATGAATTTAGAAGTATCAAATTTTCAAAAATGAATGAAGGTGACAAACGAACAAAGTGTGATAAATTAAGAGAGGAATTTGAAAAAACAATGTTTGAAGAAGAGAAAAAAATAGAAAAAATGATGAAAAATACTAGTGAAAATTGATGGAATTGATACCCATTATGAAACAGTTAAAGTAAGATGGACTCAAGTTTATTCGAATCTCATCATACTTGTAAAGGAGTTATTGCTAGTCAAAATCGTTACAAAATAATCTAAATTCTATTTTGATAAAACTACTTGATTACCAGTACAGGCACCTTTGAGCTCTGCACAATACTGTTTGATACGCTACCAAGAAGCATTTGTTTTAATTTACCGCGTCCTCTTGCACCAATAACAACAAGATCAAATTTATTTTTTTGAGCAAAATCAATAATTTCTTTTGCCTCATGTCCAAATACAATTTCCTTTTTGAATTTAATTGAATTTTTTATTACCTGGTTTTTTGCAGTCTCAAGAAATTTTTCCACTTTTTTTAACTCATTTTGTGTTTGTGGGACGTAAATCATATTCGGATTATCAAAAGCAGTACGTAAAACAAACATAGTAGTTATCGAGGAATTGCACTTTTTTGCAAGGAAAATTGCCTTGGTTAATGCTTTAAACGAATTCTTTGAACCATCCATGGGAACAAGAATTGTTTTAATTTTTTCCATACAAGATTCCTATTATCATTACTTAAAAATTAATTGAGAATTATTGCTGTAAAAAATTTTCAATCAGAGATTTCATGAATCTACCCATGAGTTTAACGTTTTATCTATTTGGATGTAAATGAAATAAAATGTCATTCGAGGTATTAAAAATATGATTTTCATTTATGATAATCACTTATGGATTATGTATGAGAGTCTTATATTCAAATAATCAATAATTGTTCCATGAGTCAAAACAAAGAAGGGGGTTCCCCTAAGAAATTGTATGTTATTGTCTTTGTATTGATAGCAGTGGTTTTTGCAACTGCAGTTTGGCCATTTTGGAATCTAATTCCAGAATATATCACAGAAGAAGTAAGAGTAGTATCAAACTCGGATGGCAAATGTTACATTCACACAGATGATAATTTTATGATTCCTGCAGGTGATGTTTGTGGTGATGCAAAACCAAACGATAGAATCATGGTAGAATATGATGTGAAGATCAAAGACAGGATGAATGCCGCAGTAAGACATCCATAACCATTTTTTTAGAATCTTATTTATTTTTTAAACTGTTTGTTTCCTTGCTCTGGAAGGAAAATTTACATGTGTAGGACATTCCCCCATCCAAAGAACAGTAAGTAATGAGAAAACTAGGAAATCTCTGCAGAGACCATTCCATTATTCTTAAAAAAGCAGAAGCAAAGTTAGATAGAATCTCAGAATTGATTAAATATAAAAAATCACCTCTAAGAAATTTGAAATTATTTCATCATTTTAGTATGATAATGACAATGAAAAATGTCGTAAAAAATAGAGCAGAGTAGAATTACCACTCTTCTGGCTTTTATTTTTCATATGCATGACAGAGTCATAGTTGAGGAAATATCAAAGAAATTAGGAATGCTTTCAAATAATTTCACTAAATGAAATAAAAGAAGAAGAATACTATGCCAATCCTATTTGCTTCATGAATTCCAGATTATCCCAGAATAGGTACTCCTCAGTCATGACGCCATTTTCCCAGTAACCAACGGTAGCCATGTTAAGCTTGTAGGATTTTCCAGTGGGCTGAACAATAGTTCCATCAGGTAATTGCATAGGTTCAGTAAAGGTTCCCTCAATTACACCAATCACACTTGTCCAAGGTCCAGATGCAATCTTGATAGGATGTTGTTCTATTCTAGTATCAGGGGCCCAAACAAACATTGCTTTCAAATCTTCAATGTGTGGTTCTATTCCAGTAGTAGTACGACTATCAGGCCAGTGTACAACAATATCACTTGAGTGGCTTTCATGCAATCTGTCCCATTTCTGGTTTGTAAACACATCAAAATCCAATTCATCAAATGTTTTTAGATGTTGTTCAGAAAGGAGTTCTGCAGTTTGGAATTTTGTTAGTTCATCTTCATGGTGTGTATCATCCATATCAGAATGATCATCTTTGCTCATTTTATCGAGCATTTTCTCTATGTGTTTTAGAAGTTCTGGACCATCCATTTGACTCATCTTTTCAATTTTCTGATCATGGTGTTCAGACATCATAGACTTCATTGAATCAATCATCTCCATTTTACTCATAGATTTCATTTGTTCTAACAATTGAAGATGTCTTTCCTTCATCTTGTTTTTTCCGTCATGTAAGGATTCACCGTGTTTTCCTTTGTCTTCATGTGAGAATTCACCGTGTTTTCCTTTGTCTTCATGTGAGAATTCACCGTGTTTTCCTTTGTCTTCATGTGAGGATTCACCGTGTTTTCCTTTGTCTTCATGTGAGGATTCACCGTGCTTGGTTTTAGAGGATTCTGATTGATCTACTTCAGAACATAGTTTATCTCCACAAACTTGGGATTTGGTTGCAGACCCATATTTTTGAGTGGTTGTTCCTTTTGCTTTTGCAGCGTCAGCTGTCTGTAAAAGATCAACAGATGCTACAACAGTAACTGTAAGCAGTATTGCTATACTGAATGCTACTGTAAGTTGTTTGTTCATGAAAAATTGATATGATTTTTATCATATAATATTCACAGACATTTTCCGTACCTGATTTTCAGGATTGGTAATCGTTTTCGGAAATTGTCTACTTTTGTATTATATCCTAAAGCCATAGTGCTACCATGAGATTACAATTAGGAAACACAGAATTTGCTAAAAATTTCAAATTTCATGCAAAATTAACAAGAAAATGTATTGTGTGTAATAGCCACAAAATACACGTAAATCAATCACGAGTACTCTGCAAATGTTGTAATTCGTTATGGAGTTTTGAATAATAATGGCAGCGACATGTAGAGGAATTTGTCAAGATTTCAAAAGTATTGGAACATCAATGAAATTAAAATATGAAGAAGGGCAAAAACGATGTACTTTTTGTGGTATTTTTATGAGTGTTGAAGGATATAGATGTCCATGTTGTAGAATCAAATTAAGAACAAAAGCAAGAAATGGAAATTCAAAAATTAAAAGAATAGATAATTACCAGTAAGCACTAGTACCCATTCCTTTATTTTCTACAATTTGAACATCTAATTCTTCTAATCCAAATATCACATAGATGGATTTTAATCGATTTTGGTATAGAAAATATTTTTTGCCATCATCAGTAACAACAGAGCCTGTAACTTTGAGAATTTTATTTTCTTCTAATTCATTAACTCGTCTATATGCAGTAGTCATCGGAATATCACAACCTTTTACAATATCAACTACAGATTTTGGTTGTTCTATTGTGTAATTCATTATAGATCTTGAATAATCATCAGACAATGCCTTGAGAATATATTTTCTCAGATTCGAATCTCTTCCTAGAATTTTAAAATCAGCCATTCTAAAAACTCTTAGTTTTCATACAATATAATCCTGATTTTAAAAAAGAAAAAATCATGGAATTTACATTCCTGGTTGAATTTGAGAGTTCCATGCTTTCATTCCGCCTTCTAGAACTTGAAAGTCAATTCCTTCTTGTGCTAGTGCATAAGTTGCTATTGTTGCCCTGTTACCTGAGCCGCAGATAACTACTACTGGTTTATCAGTTGGGATGGAATCCATTCCGTTTGGTTGGAATATTTCTGCAAGAGGAATATTTACTGCACCATCAATCTTTGATTCCAACAGTTCATCAGGTTCTCTTACATCAAGCAAATACAAATCTTCATTGTTGGCTAGTTTTTCTATCAATTCTTCTGAATCAATCGCCGTTTGGGAACGAGATATAATATTTTCAGATATATTGTTCATTCCACCCTCCAGATAGAAAGTTTGTATTCCCATCTCAGTCATGGATTTTGCTGCTTTTTTTGCTTGTGAACCATCTTGGTCAATTAAGACAAGATTGAATCTTGAAGCCACATCAGGTAATCTATTTTGGATTGTTTTTACTCGTTTGTCCAAAGTTGCAAAATCTAAGACATCATGTGAGGCATCTTCCAAATGTCCAGATTGATACTCTTCGGCAGTTCTAATATCTACTATCAGAACATGTTCTTTATTTTCTAGTAAGCCAGTAACTATTTCAGAACTTACAGCATGTTTGTCAACACTTGTGGTGGTAAAATTTTGGTCTATAGTTACTGTACCAATTATTGTAATTCCAATTATTACAGATACAATAATTCCAATGTTTTTTGGTTGCATGAAGTTAGTATTTAAAATCGGATTATTATATCAGAATACATTTTCCACAAATAATTACCAAACGTGGAAATCGTATTTGTGTATATATTATTTAATTGAGAAATAACAGTAATGAGTTTCACACATACAGTAAAAACAGAAAAAAGCATTGATGGTACCATTACTGATCTTACTCACAACCTAAAAGAAATAGGATTTGGGGTTTTAGAAATATTAGATTTTAAAAAAATTCTATCAGATAAAGGACTAGAATTTGCAGAGGATTACAGACTAATGGAAGTGTGTAATCCTCATCTTGCAAAGCAGGTACTTGAGGCAAATCCAGATTTAGGGTTGTTACTTCCATGCACTATTGCAGTATATCAAAAAAATAATGAGAATTTTATCAGTTTGGCAAGACCGACTTCTTTACTTTCAATGGCATCAAATGATAATTTCAAAATTTCAGGTGAATCTATCGAAGATGGTCTAATCAAAGTTATAGAATCTACAAAATAAGATAGGAAAAACAGACAATGTCTTTTTTTAAAACAGTTGAGAAGAGACGTTCAATTAGATCATTTACAAACAAAACTATACAGAAATCAAAGATTCAGAAAATTTTGAAAACTGTTCTGATGAGCCCTTCTGCAAAAGGGCTACAGAATTATCAAATTATAGTAGTTGATAATCAAAATAAAAAAGAGAAACTAGTGAATGCCACATATGGTCAAGAATATGTTAATTCAAGTCTAGTTCTAGTGTTTTGTGCTGATGCTAAAAGAATAAAATTCATGGGGAATCGTGGAAAAAACCTTCTTTCAGTCCAAGACGCCACTATTGCAGCATCATATGCTCAATTAGCAGCAACCTCATTAGGATTATCAAGTGTGTGGGTTGGGCATTTTAAAGAAAAGGCAGTTTCAGAAATTCTCAAAACTACACTAAGACCAGTAGTAATTTTACCAATAGGATATGCAAATGAAAAACCAATACCTAAAAAATCTCTTGCCATGAAGAAATTAATCAAGCGAGTTTAATTTTTTAAAATAAAAAAATTATGGGGAGAAACCTGATCCTTCAACGTTTCTATCCCATGTGTCTACCATTGGGTTTTGTCTTTGTTCAAGTTCTGTCCAATAGCCATTTACTATTCCCGATGGAACGTTAAATGTGGCAGATACTGTATCACCAACTTGTGCACTGCAATCAGGCACAACAACACTCATTCCGTATCGGGATTCTCCAACACAACCATATTCCATGTTTGCAATGACAATTACATCTTCAGTAACCTCAGTAGGAATATAGTTCCACGGGGTTATAGTGAAAACTACGGCAACTGCAATTCCTGCAATCATTGCAGACAAAAGTACGCGTCGCGATAATTTTCCTTCTTGTTGTTTTTCTTTGTACATTTTTCCTCACTTAATGTAGGTGAATGTAAGATATAATATCCAGAAACAATTTCCGTGCATGACAACCACATTTGGAAAAGGTCTTGGTTGTTTAATTGTGAAAAGTAGTATAATATTATGTGTTGATGAAGGTTGAATTTTTTTCCCTCAAAAATAGTTCCAATACCCAAAGCGGCTTTGGTTTGGTCGCAACTGTAATGTTGTTCATGTTTCTTTGTATTGGAGCTATACCTGCATCAGCACATACTTCAGTTAATGTAGAGAATATCAAAATTGACGTAGGTTGGGGAATTGAACCCCCTGTTGTAGGAATTAGAAATGATTTTGTTTTTAAAATTGTTGAACTTGGAGATAGAGAAGGCATGTATACAGGAATTACAAGTGCATTCAAAGATTTAGAAGCTACTGCAATGTATGGAGGTGCCACCAAAAAAATCGATATCAATTCAGATCCTAGGCCTGGATATTATTATTCCCCTGTTATTCCAACAAAAACAGGCTCAATAATTATGGATATCAAAGGAGAGATTAACGGAATAGACATAGACGTGCAGATTCCTATTGAAGATGTAGAATCTACTGCAATTCTTGACTTCCCTCAAAGTAATTCACAGACATCAAACTCTGAAATATCTTCTATGAAAAATGCTATTTCCTTTATGCAAAAGGAGGTATTAGCGATGAAATCAGGCTCAGAAAACATGGAAACTGGAGAAGATAGTTATGATTTGGCAGTATTTGGCATATCCATGGGTTCAGCAGGAATAATTCTTGCAATTATAGCAATGATCAGAAACAAGACAGATTTTAGAAAAATCAAACCCAGCATATGGAAAAACTAGGGTTGCTGGAAACATGATTTCCATTCTTGAAAGATACTAGTGGAAAAGGTCTACTTAGTATTAATGCAATTTTCAAGATAGTACCATCAGGTCTGCAATCAAAGGACAACCAAACAAAACAAAAAAGTCATCTAACACAAAATCCCTTCTCATTGTAGGGAGGAGTGATTTGCTTAGTTATTTCAACATAAAACGCAAATGACTTGGCACCAAAAGAAGTGCTTTGTGCTATTAGTGTGTGTAGTATTGTTGTTCCAGTATTTGCGTCAGGACTTGCACTTACAGTAAGAGTAGAAGTTGCAGATTCACCAGATTCTAATCGTAGTTGGCTTGGCTCAAAAACAAAATTACGGTCAGGTCGCGGAGTTTCTTTTGCCATGTATAGATTGATTATGTGTTCAGTGGAATCGTTGTTTGTAACTTGTATTGTAATTTGTTGTGAATCCCCTCTCTTCATTATCAAATGAGGATAATAGTTTGGATATGCCTCGTAAAAGTCATCACTTGTAATCTCTAAATCAAACGGAGTGATTGAAATTGATGCGTGAGCAGTTCCTATAAAACTCATCATAAATACAGAAATTATCAAAATTCTAGTTTTCATTTTCACTCCACAAAAATGTACTCTATTTTCTCACCACAAAAAGGACAATGGTCAATCGGCGTAAGAACATCTTTTTCAACAATACAGAATTTTCCAATTTTTCCACCCCAAGCATTTACACTTGAAACGTATTTCTTTAGTTTCTCACAGCAAAAATCTAATTCATTTTCATTTTTAAATTCAGTAAAAGAGACATATTCAAATGCATGGATCTCTTTATGAACATACACTTGCATTAATCAAACTTGGTACATTATACTCATAAGTTGTTCTAATCTTTAGTAGTTAATCCATGCAAGGTTTGTTCTCTTAAGGAATGGGAAAAGCCATGACCCAAAGAATCAACCCAACTATTGGAATAATTACGGTTGATAATGCAATTACGCTCATCCATCTTTTCTTTATGTATCCTTTATCATCCAGAAACACATAATGAAATCTCATTATGAAGTTGATAAAACATTCTATTGTATGTACAAATCACAATAGGTTTGAACTATTCAAATCCAACAGGTATAGTTACAGACAAAATACTTACGGCTAGAAAAAACACTCCAATACAGACAGAATTATTTTATTCATTTTCTATCAATCATACCAAAGAATTCCAAAATATCTTTGAATTTCATATGTCACGTATGGACCACAACCTCCATGAGAACCTAACCAATTAGGAGTTGAACCATCAACAAAAATACACAATCCGGGTACAGTAACACCTATCCAAACTATAAGAATTATAGAAATCAGAATTACGATTTTATATCTAGTTTTCATTTTCCATACCATTTGGATTTTTTCCAACAGTTCTTTTATACATTTTTTATATATCTATTAAAATCATCTACATGAATAACAGCATCATCCAAATCAAAATCAACAGAACGGATGTCTCAATAATGTATTTTCGGTTAAATCCTTCAGACAATCCCCTATAGAAAAAGCATGTGGAGATAAAAGCAAATGGAGTTGACAGAAATCTCAATGATTGAAAAAATACTTTGTTCAGATTATCCATGTCCATCTCACAGCAAACATCAGAAACCAAGGCAAGTGAAGATCCAAAAAACAACAGTGAAGACGCTGCAATTCCTGCCAATCCTGCAATTATGAATCGCCTGTCAGGAGTTGTCTTCTTTAGTTTGTACAGAAACACTCCAGCTAAAACAGACGGAATGACTAGGTAAATTGCAAGAAGAAGTATCTGAGTATTGGCATTATATTCGTCTATCATGATGTACGAAAAACCTCCATTATCAGCAATGGGATTGGTATGCTCCAGTAACCTCTGTTCTCATCATAATCAAATGTGATTTCTGGTTCTAAAAATCCGGCATCCTGAGATATTTTATCAAGGAACTCCTGCTTGAATTCAGAACTTGCTCCTCTCAATGATTTATGGAGATCAATTGATATTGATTCGCTGTGAGAACCTCCACAGCTCCTTCCAGTGGAGTACGGGTATTTTTTATGGTCAATTTCAAAAAGTTGGCAGGCAATGTTGTATCGGATTGATTTTGGGATATTTTCAATGGGCTCGTCAATTACAAGTACCCTAAATGATGTTGCCCTAGAATCATGTTCACTTATTGGCTCTAATTGATATGTGTATACTCCTACGTTGGTGAAATTACCAATCCAAAAGCTATTCGGTTCTACTGTTCCAAACATCTGAGAATTTCCAAAATTCCTTGACAGAACATTGTAACTCAAATTTGATTCGTTAAGAACTACTACAGTTGAATTGTGCACAAGATTGATCATCACTGATCTCGGTTCTGGTTGAAGACGGATGAGCATATCATCATATTTCAGTCGGATGCTGTTGGAAAACTCTTTTGGGATGTCTCCAGATATGCTGAAAACTTTGTCATCGACGTTTGGATTTGCTATTAGATGGGGATTCATGTGGTAAATCAAGTAATCATAGTAAATCTCAGCACCTGCAAGTTGGATAAAGTCTGTGGATGAACCACCAAATCTAAAACAAGTCTCATCAAAAACTTGAATGGAATCACAGTGTGCAACTGTAACAAAAGGTATGACAAATCCAAATATTACAACTACTGCGATAAGGATGACGGTAATTTTATGATACTTCACATATTAGTCGACTTGCATGATGTTCATAAAGTGTTCTACTTTAATCTAGCCCATATCGTTTGTTTTGTCATATTTTTATAATAATATTTTTTATTTTTCTTATGTACTTCATATTCTTCAATCCTGAAACCAAAGAAGTGATTATTGATGATATTCTGAGTAATGAACTAGTACAAGGCAAAAAACCATCAATCCCTATGCCGGGAGTAAATGTTCCATTGATGGATTATCAAAATAAAAAGTTTGAAGAAGTTTTCATCATATGTGTCTTGGAAGAAAATATGATGCTGCCAACTTTTGCTTTTTTAAACAAAGATAGTGCAGTTGCACACATGGGACAATCAGACAGTACATCATGGAATGCTTTGTATTCTAAAAATAAATCCGAAGCACCAATGTCTCAATCAAACCAAACAATCTTTCATGCAAAGATCAAATGTACTGAAAGTAGATTTTAGAAGAGGATTCGTTTTAGAAATAAGTTCAGATTAATGAAAAAATCAAATCAAAAAATATCAAAATTGACATTACTATCGGCATAGAAAAGCAAGGGATTATCGGATTATCCGCAGGTAACACATCAAAACCTTGACAGAAAAAGGGACTGATGGCACAATTGATTCCAATAAAACACAAAATTCCAAGAATTGTTATTTTGTATTTAGTTTTCATTTTCTAATTCTCCATTAACACTATAATCTAAAAAATGATTTTGCTCCGTCTTTACAGACAAACTCTGAATCATTTGATGGAATTTCATTCTCGTAGTATCTATCAAACTCGTTATTATAATAATCAGTTATGGTAGAATCATTTTTTGCGATATCCTTGCAAAGACACTGAATTATATCCACTTGTACATTGTGTTGTCTCAATCTTGAATCAGTTCCACATGGCTCTACAGTTACAAAAGGATTGTTACATTCCAATGCATTCTTAATTACAGGCTCTACATAATAGTAATCATAATCAATACTGCATTGTTCTTTTGTTATAGTTTCTTCCACTTCCACCCCATTCCATCCAACAATGAAAAAGACTGTAAGTATAGGAATTATGATTATCAATAGCCTAGTTTTCATTCAAACACCTAATCTGTCATTGTAATCCATCCCAAAGAATTTAGCTAACATTGCTTCCCAACAATCAAATACGCCTGTAATGTAAATTACAAAAATCACAATACCAATTAGAAATATGATGTATCCGAGTTTCCAATTTGTGTGTGTCTTTTTTAGATTTATCGGTAAGCAGATAATGTTTGCAAAATAAATTATCCACAAGCCAATCATTGCATAATTTTGTGTGGACATTCTTACTATATCAGAAATATTTCTATCAAACATGACTAGTGGAATCAGCGTAAAATAAGATACACCAATGCTTAGAATGCCGACTATTACCGCATTAAGTACAAACAAAATATTTGTCTTGTATGATGGAATTTTGAATCTAGTTTTCATTTTCTGTTTCCCCAGAAACCAAATCAAGGTTTGTTACACATAATGTGTATGTCTTATCAACAGGACAGATTCCATCATAACAAATTTTGAGATCATATACAAACCCCCCTCCCATTAACGAACACTGCAAATCAGTAATGTCTCCTCTGCAACCATCATACTCCGGATGCCATTTACCTCCATAATTGCCGCATAATGATGAAGAGAGATCAGCACGGGCATAATCTGGAAAACCTAACCTCAGCAATGCCCATCCTCGATTAATCAATTCAGTTTCAGTTTCACCATTAACACAAGCGGCTCTCATTCGATCGTATTTGTAAACCAGATGTTTCTCCTCACTGCACTTTACATCAAACAAGGCAATTCCGGAGTTGATTTGTTTTAGTGGTGGATGAATAGAAGAATAGTATTCAGAATTAGTGATTTTTATTTTTTTATCGATTATTTTGTCATCCAGTACAACTTTGATTGAGTATGTTCCGATACTGTCAAAGAATACTAATTTTTCAAATGTGTCACTAAAAAGATATGGTTCAACTAATCCAGATACAGCACATAATGGTTGTCTGCTGTAAGTGATTTTTGAGCCTGAAATTCCTTCTTTCATCAAGATGACATCATACGACGGACATGGTTGACGTGTCATTTTTTTAAAAACAATTGAGAATTCTTCCCCCAACAAAAACGAATCATCCAGATTTACAAATCTAAATTCGTCAGACTGTGCATAACTTGAAGCAAATACAGAATTTGTAACAAGACACATAGATAACAATAATACAAAATATCCCATACTGTATGAAATCAAAAGTAGTTATTGATTAATTCTTCTGATGTTTTGCATCTATTTCTCATTTCATATATCAAAACATATTCCAAAGTTCAGGCTAGAATAATATCAGACTAGTGAGAAAAACAAATCAAAAAATATCAAAATTAACACACGAGACCAAAACAGAATAAGACAGATCCTGCTTTATGCCAAAGATAAAATCCGCAACAAAAAATACTGTGATGGGAATTATGGCGATTCAAACGCGCTCTTCTTTGCATCGTCCATGCATTTCATGGACAGTTTTACGCCCTCTGATCTTTGCTCATCAGTAAGACTCAGATCGTCCTCAAAGCTGTGCACCTCTTCCCACGCTTCCATCCCGCGACAGTCCTTGTTTTGTATGATCTCCTTCAACGTTGTGGCTGTGGTCATGGTAGAGCCCTGGAGAGCGATTGCGGCAATAACAAAAATTCCAGCTATGATACCGGCACCTGCAAGGACGTATGTTTTGTTCACGAATTTACCGCGGATTGATGAGTAATTATATCTTCTAACCAAGCCCAACAAACCATATGTTAAACGGGTTTGTCAGTTGTTTGAATCAGTTACCTGCAGATTCCATGATTTTCCAAATTCTCTAATATAATGTGGGATTCATAGCTTGATTGATTCAAAAATACACCTTGTTAGATATTGTTTTTTTTAACAAAAACTATGCCTGAAAAATTTAATTCTTTTGATAATGCAAATAATTTAGATATTTATCGTGAATTATATGAAAACTCTCTCATACTTTTTAGAACCATAAATGTGAAAGGCGAGATAATTAACTGCAATAAGGCATATTCTACCGCAACAGGATATTCAAAAGAAGAAATTATTGGACAAAATATTTTTGCTCATACTGCTATAGAAAGCCTTGATGAAATGACTGAAATGTTCAACACATGGAAGTCTGGGAAATCTTATTCCAATAAAGAAATGTGGTTAAGAAAAAGAAATGGAGAGAAATTTCTGGGATTATTTAGTGCAAATAATCTTTATGATAATGGTGTGCTTGTTGGAAGTAATACTGCAATTCAAGACATTACTGAAATTACACAATTGAAAAAAGAATTCAAAAACCTAAAAAGAAAACGACAGGAAATTATGGGTGAATTATCTGTTAGAATTGCTCATGATTTGAAAAACCCTTTGAGTGTAATTAAAAATTCTGTTGAAATATTAAAAATAAAAAATCCATGTTTAACTCAACAAAATTTGAATTTATTTCAAGCAATTAATCGTTCTGTATTACGAATGGATCATCAAATAACTCAAGTATTTGAATTTGTGAATCCTGCATCTTTGAATCTTGATGAGCATTCAATGCAAAATATATTTGAATCTGTACTGTCAGATATGATAGATTCTGAAAACGTAATCATACAGTTACCCAAAAATGATTGTATGGTTAGTTGTGATAGAATTAAAATGGAAAACGTATTTGCTAATCTAATTCTAAACGCAATTCAGGCAATGAATGGTACGGGAACTGTTGTTATAACATTGGATGAAAATGACTCTCACGCCAAAATAAGAGTCAAAGATTCTGGACCTGGAATTCCTGATGAATTAACTTCTAAAATTTTTGATCCTCTTTTCACCACAAGGCAGATTGGAACTGGATTAGGTTTGCCAAGTTGTAAATCAATCATTGAACAACATGGGGGAGATATTTTATTTGACACCGCCGTTGGAAAAGGTACTGCTTTTGAGATCACTTTGCCTAAATCTGAATTATCGCTTACTACGAACAACACAAACTCTGGTTCAAACTCATCAAAAAATTGATAGTCAAAATTTGAATGAACTTGATTCGTAAACGCAATTTCATTTGGAAAAAATTTTAATAGGATTTTGAAAAATAAATGGAATTGAATTTTGATAAATTCTTTTAAACATGTTAGAAAAATCATTCACATGACTAAGAGAAATCGAAAATCACACTCATCTAGCAATTCTAAAACTAAATTCATAGTGATTGGTGTGATTGTGGCAGCAATTATTGGTGGGATATCTATTGCTTCTCTGAATCCTGATGTAATGAAAGCTAATGATTCTCAGAGTACACATTTGTCTCTTGATACCCGAAATGGCTCTCCTATGCTTGGATCCTCTGACGCTCCTGTAACTATTGTTGAATTTGGAGATTATCAATGCCCATTTTGTAAAAAATGGAATACACAAACAAAACCTGCCGTTGTGAAAAATCTTATTGAAACAGGCAAAGCAAATCTGATATATGTGGATCTTGCAATAATTGGGGTTGATTCTATCAAAGCCCATGCTGGAAGTTACTGTGCTGATGAACAAGGTCTGTATTGGAAATACCATGATTATTTGTATGCAAACCAAGGACATGAAAACAGCGGATGGACAAATCAAAATAATCTCAAATTATTGGTATCTGGTATTGATGGTATGGATGTGTCTCAGTTTTCTAAATGCCTTGATTCAGGTAAGTATGAAAAAAGAGTAAACGATAATACAAAAATTGCAAGGGATTCTGGTGCTCGTTCTACTCCTTCCTTTATAGTGATTGGATCTTCTGGAAATGCAATCCCTATTTCTGGGGCTCAACCATATGGTGTGTTCCAACAAGTTGTTGAAGATATGATTGCTTGAATGAATAAACAATAAAACGAAAACTAAATTTTTGAGAATTATATTGGTGACTTTTTCGCCTTTACTTCTTCCTGATTCTTTTGCATGTTCCCTGAATTTTGACATCATTATATTTTCTCCTTGGAATGAATTTCGGATGAGTAGTTGAATGATGAATGCAAACATGATGTATATTATTCCAGTCCAGATTAGATTTCCTACGGTCACTGAACAATCGCCAAAGAGAAGGGTTCATGTGGAAAACACAGACAACTGGCGAAAATGCATGATGATTTTTTTCTGATTTAAAACAAAAATTTATTCTAAATGTGTTGTTTTTTGTAAAATCATACCTTTACAAGAGTTTTTTGTGATTTGTTTTGTGGATTTGTCCAAACATCGGGCTCTGTCTTCTCACCTTTTCTTACGATAAATTCATCAGCATTTGCATTAATTCGCATCAATGTTTTTTTTGTAATTTCCATGTCTTTCTTGGATATTTTGTCCAATCCAATATCTCGCATCTCTGCTATGCAATCAATTATCGAATCTGTTGCTTTCTTTGCTTTTTTTGTTAGAAAAACCAAATTGTTTCTTCTGTCTTTAGGATCATTTTTTCGTATGATGTATCCGCTTTTTTCCAACCTGTCAATTATTGGGACCAGTGTTGGTGCCTCTACAAACATCATGTCTGCAAGCTGCCTTTGCGTAATTCCTTCTTTGATTGAGAGTCCTGCAATTGTCTTCCATTCCCCACCAGTTAGGCTAAATCGCTCAGTCATCTCTATGTCCGTTGCCCTTTCCCATGATTTGGCCGATCGTTTCATCATTAACCCTATACTGTCTTTGAGATCTAGTGTCTTCATTTATTTTTGCACTTGCCTATCAGGCTAATCAAAACTATATTAGTTAATATGTTATTCATTAAAGTTATAATCATTAGTACCCTAATCTTTATTATCTGTAGTATCTTAGTCGTTGTATGGGTCATGGCTTTACAGATGGGCCTGAGAGGCAACATGTAACGAATACAAAATTTATGATTTTAACAATATTTGCAGTCTCAATCACACTTTTGTTTGCTGGAAATTATGCACATGCCCAGCAATCCAACATAGATGGACAGACAACACTGTCAAAAAACCTACAAAATGATCCACTGGCACAGGATATTCTAAAAAAGATTGAACAGACCAAAAAGATGATTGAGGAATTTGAACAAAAAGAATACGAGAAAAACCAAGCCCAAGAACAACTGGAACATATGCGCCAAGTATCAATTGATCGTCTAACGCAGGATCTCAAAGAATGGGAAAGATTATGGGAAAGACACTCCTCCAGAAATGCCTTTGACAATTTTGTAAGCAAAAGACCTGATTACGTCCAAGGAGTCTTTTGGGATCAGTTTGAATTCAAGGAACAAAAAGTCCTTGCAGGACGAAGTGCCATGAACCAAGTTTTGATGGATGGCGGAACTATGGAAGAGGCAAAAAAAGCGTATCATGACATGGCATCTGCTCCAAAAATTGAGCTAATAGAAATGAATGCACAATTTAATGTAAAACATAATCTTGCAGACTATGACGAGCAGCAAGTATTCAACTCTACGGGACAAATCCACATATCGCCTGCAATCAAATCAAAACTGTCTGAATTTTATTCTGACTATAAATTGCAGCCAAACTATATTTTGGCAAACTCTGATGAATCAACATCCTCTGAATCCAACTCACAAATCGATGCAGACACGTCATGTGATGATGGATTTGTGTTAGTTTCCAGAATAGTATCCCAGACGTTTTCATGCATTGATGAATCCGTTGCAAAAAAATGGGCTGAAAACAGAATAAGTGGAATAATATTTCATGATGAAAACATTTCAAACAATGATTCTATTTCAGATATAGAGACAAACCCTGAAACAAAATGTGATACAGGGAATGTTGTAGTATATAGTCTTCTATCTTCAGAATACCAATGTGTTTTGGAGTCTGTTGCACAGAAAATGACAGAAAATAACACTGCAGAAATACATACGCTTGCAGAATATGCTCTTAACAAGGACAAGAAGAAAATCATTGATGATGAAATATACGCGATAAACCAAAAGATCCTGAGACTAAACGCCGAATATGACCTCCAAAAGAAGAATCTGGAGACAGAATACAATGCCCAACTTGAAAACGAACAATTACTGTCAAAACAAAAGACACATGAACTCATCAATGACTATAGGGGTGGCAAAAATATCTCCAAAAATGAACTGACTCAGGCAATTTCTGAAATAAGAAACGACTTTGCTATTGTTGAAGACAAAATACTGGATGAAAAACTAAAAGCATTACACTCTATTGAATTGGAACTAAAAGACTCCATATCAAAAATAGTCAAAGGATATGAGAAAAACACTGATCTTTACGTTGATTGGGATTACCTGGAATCCGATCCTGTAGTTGAAACCATTTCTGAGGAAACGTTTGCATCTCCTGTTAAGGTGTCTTTCTTAGACCAAGAACAATCCGATGAAATACGTCTAGATAACATTGGATTGGTAAATTCAATTGGACAAAAATTTGATGAGATAAAGTCTGATCAGGTTTTACAGGTATCTGCAGACATTACAAATCATAACGATGAGATACAGGATTTTGTATACATGGTTGAAATAAAAAATGATGCAAACAATGTCGTTCAGCCTGCAAAGTGGATGGGTGGCTCATTAAATCCGGACCAGACGCTTAATGTCGGACTGTCGTGGATTCCAAGTGAGATTGGAAACTTTAGGGCGATTGTTTCTGTTGGCTCTGAGATTGATTCTGTTTCGCAAATAGCAGACGTTGAGATTGATGTGACTTCACAGGATAGTGTCTATGATGAAAACTATTGCAAATCTGGATATGAGTTGCTTTTCAAATATGTTGACAACTCCCCAATATGCGTGTCTGCTGATACTGCATTCAAGCTGATCAACATAGGTCTCGCATTTGCGTAAACCTGTGTTGCATTTTCTATATAGTATACGGAACTAATGTACTCCGCCCATCTGTGTCCATTTTCATCCCCAATTTAGTGGCTAAACCCACGTGGAATTGAATCTAAAAAAAATTAAAAAATGATCCTAGTCATATTGAAAAGATCAGTAAAAATCAATCAAAATCTAGAAATTTAATCCAAAGGAACTTCAATTAAGGCATACCACAAATGATGGGGTATTGTGATATACATTCCATACTATTACATGTCATGTCAACTGTAATCAAGTACAAATATGAACAAAAACCAAACCAAAAATTAACTCTGGTTAGAAGTGATGTTGAAAATACTCTTCTAATCAGGGAAAAGATTCTGTCTGATTTTGCAGGATTATCATGTCTTGTCACGAGTGATTGCATTGACGATTATGCTTAGTAGAATAAGAGAAGGTGAAAGAACAAAATGAATACAATTTTAGCAATCTCGTTGATGGCAATCTTGGCAACTGGTGTACTATCTCCAGTATTGCAAGATGCATATGCACTAAAAGCAGATAATTCCGAAAAACTATCGCCAAAATCATTTGGCAATAAAACAAAAATGAAAATGATTGATGAATCACAAAAACTACAGAATAGTAGTTTTGATTCAATAAAGAAAGAACAAACAAAAACTTTCAAAAAGATTGTTGCTGCTGATAATGCAAAACAGATATTCAAAAATATCTATAGACTAGGATAGTATTTTCCTATTCTTTTTTTCTTTTTCTCATTATTCTAACACTTCAAATGTTACTACAGGCATTCTGGAATCCCAAGCGTAATAGTCTTTTTCCAGTACTTTGCCATGTAAAACATAATCAGACTCGTCATATTCTTCACCTAGTTGGGGCAATGCACAGGAGAGAGCCTGGGCATTATTGACAAATCCAAACAATGACAATAATGCAATCAAAGACATTATCAAAAGTCTTGCTTTCATTTTACCCTCATTGTTTTAACCCACATTACTGCCACTCCGATTCCAATTGCTGAAGGTATTCCAATCAGCATAGCCTGACCAAATAATCTGTCACGTTCTTTTTGCCTTTCTTTGGCAAAATTCTCGGAACGTTTTTCAAGTTTTATTTTTTCTATCTCTGTCAGATGTTGATCAAGTTGGTTTTGAAGAATGTCTCCATATGGATTACTTGGCTCATCTAGTTGTGACACCATTTCCACTATTGTAGGAAACGCATAATATTGAAAATTACACAGATGCAGTTCCAATTGCTGTTGGTTGTACTCTGCAAAAACTAGGTAATCCAGCCCCTGTTTGAATTGTTCACCATACTTGTCTGCATTATTTACAATCACTTTCTTGGAATCTATTCCCTTGAATGATTCTTGTATGGCAAATGTCCACGATGTCGGGCTTGATTTGCCTACATCATACTGTGCTGAAATCAGTGTTCCATGAAAAACAGCATCAGATGAATCATAATGGTGCTGTAGAGTTGCAGGAGCACAGTCTGCAAATACGTTTACAGAGAATCCGATTGCCCCAATTGCAAGTAAAATCAAAAGTCTAGTTTTCATTTTCTAATTCTCCAAGACTATTACTTTGCCTGTTATCCAAGGATGCGGCTGCCCATAATATTCATAGATTCCCGCACTGTAAAATGTCACAGAAAATGAGTCTCCAGGTCGGAGTGAACCTTTACTTCCCCAGAAATCATCGCCTCCATTGTCACTTGTTATGCCATGAGCAGTATCGTCATGATTAGTCCAGGTTACGGTGTTGTTTATTCCCAACACAACTGTAACTTCCTCTGGAATCAGTGACATGTTTCCTTCAATTACCGCACCCAGAGGAATTATTACCTCAACTGACTGTATTTTTGAATTGCCATAAAGAAAAGAATAGTTTTCATCTGAATCAAAATTAGAGTCAAGCAGATTTGCCTGAAATTTGGAAAACTCGTCAATTTCCCATTCGTGGCGTATTTCTCCGCAATTCAGATCATCAGAAACTTTGTTGTTAAATCGGTGCAGATCCATGAACTTTTCTGTTCCAGTTAGTTGTTCCTCAGAGTATGGTTCTTCAGACTTGCCATTGTCATAGTTGGAATAGTCTTCTGCTGACAAGATAACCCCATAGAGATGTAATTTCTGGCATATATGAAGTTCATTTATTCTGGTCTCAAGTCCGGGGGCACTATCTATCTTCTCTAGGATATACGAGTCTATTTTTTGTATGTGTTGAGACGCGTTTAGGTCAAAGAGGACATTTGATGCAAACGTGATTCCACCAATTATTATGATTGCAGATATTGCTACAATAGTCATCCAAAGTCTAGTTTTCATTTTCTAATCAACATCCTAATGACTGAAGATCTATACAATAAAATTCCTGCAATAGACAGTGTAACTGTAGGCACCCACAAGGCAACAAAAATTTGCTCAAAAATGTATGATCTAATTTGTTCAGGTTGTGATATAATTATTGGTAAAAATCCTAAAGACGAAACAAGGTTTGATACGCCAAAAAATAACAGCAGGCCAGCAAATTCTAAAGAAATGTAGGGTTTACTAGAAATTTTTTTGAGTTTTAGAATAGCAAATGTTCCAATAAACAATGAGGATATAACAAGTATGGGGAGAGTTAGCGGAGTTAGAAATTTGTACCAAATAAAATCTTGTGAAAAACTGGGTGCTAAATTAGGATCCAGATCCACTACCCCTCCACCGTATCCAGTATCCCAAACATGCGATACAGGGGAGATTAAGAATAGCATCACAGATAAAACAAGATAGGTTGCCACAACAATGCCCATAGCAATCATCAGGGATTTGTTATCAGTATTCTTCAAATATTTTTGAATCATGTATGCTACAAGTCCTGCAACTATTCCAATTACAACTGCAGCCATTGGTCCCAAAACATCATAAAACGGAATCATCAAAACCATACTTGAAATTATGCTCAAAGGAATTCCCACTATTTTGATACTCTTTGATGCCCATGCAAGTAAAGACCAAGAAAACATAGAAAAAACAAATGATGTCAACAAAACAATACTACTACTTGTGGTCATAACATCTGCCATTACTTGATTATCGATGTAAAATTGAACAAGAGGAATCAAGGGAAACAGTACAACGAGAACTGCAATAATCATCAAAAATTTAGTTTTCATTTAGTCAAACTCACATACTGCAATACAAATATCACGTACATGTCCTTTTTGTTCATAAACTAGACAAATCCCAAACCATCTTTTATCCAACAAGAGATACTAATTGTTCCTGAATCAGGATAACATGTAATAAAAACAAATTCAAAAATTCCTCCAATCATATTAATGGCCTCATTAATTCCAAGTAAAGCAAAAATTATTGTCAGTACCAAAAGTTTTGGATGTTTGTCATAGAATGTGTACAGTTCTTTTGGATTTTTTTCCGGATTATTATTATTTAGCATTGGCCACAAATATTTGAAAAACAAATATCCGATAATACCATAAATAATCAAAACAAACAAGGACGAACTCACATCTCATTAGATGATGGTTTGGTTTGCCAATGGACTGGAATGTTAAATGTCCAGGGTCCTTCTGCAATCACCATCTTTGGAGGAAATTGTTTTTCCATAGGCGTCATGTGTGGAGGCTCTCTTGGGGATGGTGGTGCATCCATAATTGCTCTGTTTTGTCGTATCCATTGTATCTCTTTGATAGTCACAATGATTTCTTTTGCATTTGTATTCAGAGTTGGTAAAAAGATACTGTACCATGAAAAATCAGAAACAATCTCTCGCGTAGTAGGATCCGGTCCGCTTGAACCGCCACCACCTCCACTTTCACTTGTACTGACATATTGGTTTCCCAAATCATCTTTTAATGTAATAATCAATCTAGGATGGTCATTATACAACCTATGCATCCTATTCAGCTTGTAGACATCTGTAAAATCAGATTCAGGAATTTTTTTGCGTTGGTGCGAATACCAAATAAGTTTCATCATGTTGGAGTATACTTCTAGCGATGGGATAGTAAACTCGGTGTCCTCAACAGAAATTTGTTTTGATATTGAAATTACGTTGACAAGTTTTTTTGGCGTTAACCTGTATGGATTAAGAATTTGGGCAATATCTGTATCTTGAAACTCAAACTTTGTGTTTTCAGTGATAATCCAGAAAGGTTTTCCTTCAGGTTTTACATCAAGTACTACTGATTGAAATGAATTTGGGAATGGAGGCCTATGCGAACGAGAATGGTTGGATTTACGTCGTTCCATATTTGTATATCCATCTTTACGTTCTTTTTCCTGCATCTCTTCTTGTTTTTTTTCAAGCCATTCATTTTGGAATGGAATATTGATTCTATCATCAGGGATCACTACAAAACCTGTGATTTCAGAATAATCCAGATTTGAGCGATACCCAGACATCATTTTTTCAGCTATATCCATAGTAGCCAAGGTTACAAGTTCTGCATCCGGAATACATTCTGATCTTGTATGTAATTCGGAGAATTTTTCAAGTCTGACTGTTCTTTGCCAATCCCTTGGGATATCCACGTTACACGATACCGGACCATAAAGGATAATTTTTGGATAATGTGGTGCTTTCTTGTCAGGGTTATTCAAAAACTCTACTTCCATTTCAGGCAAATCCACCTCATCAAAATCCAAATCAGACATTGGTAAGCATATTGCCGCAGTACTTTTGGTGTTTCCACTTATCTTGACTATTTCTCCTTCTTTTATTCCAAATTTCTGCATATAATGGGGTTCAATCTTTACAATTGTCTTGCATTGATGTGGATCATCTTTACTCTCAATTCTATTTCTTCTTTTATGTACAACCCTAAATTCAATCGAATTATTATCATCATCAGTCATTGCAATACCTGTAAATTTATTTTTTAATAGGACATTCATAAAGTATTCTACTCTTCCTCAGAAGAGACATCCAATACATTTTAGTTCTAATTACAGTTTGTAAATAATATGACTTTTTGGTCAATCCACATTCCATCTGATCAGTTAAAAGACATTATCAAATTTGGAGGAATTGTAATAGGTAGTTTGTTTGGGTTGAGAATACTAACATGGTACATCTCAACAATTATGAAATGATCATCTTGTTTTCATTTCTTTATCAATTTCCTAATTACCGAGGACCGATACAATAAAACACCTGCGACAGACACTATACTGATGGATATTAATCTCGGGATAAACTGAAAGTTAAAAATCCACCTTATACCGTATTCGGGTTGAGATAGAATCATTGAAAAAGGCTCTAATGAAGAAACCAGATTCGGAATTCCAAAAAACAACAAGACACAAGCTAGGATCAAAACCACATATGGTCTACTGGGAATATTTTTTCTTTTTAGTATGAAATATGGAACAAGAAACGATGCCATAACACCTACAAACAAACCCACAACAGGCAAAATAGTTCTAGAAATCAACCCATCAACATAATCTACAGTATAGGAAGGAGACAATTTAGAGTCCAGATTTAGAGATCCGCCTTCAACATAATTGTAATTTACAGATTGGCAAATTCCATTTTCTAGTTCATGCCCTTTTTGGCATTCAGGGTCAACATAACCACCGCCATGATCAGGCATTGTTTGAATGGTTGATGAAATTTTATTCGGGCACAAGTCAGGAATTATAAGATACGCCTCTTCTCCATTACACATTGCTGAGAGTTGGTCACGATTAACCTCTATTTCGCCCGTATTTTTATTAATTAATTTAGAATTGTAAACATAAAAACAACTATCAAATTCTTTTCCATTTAATACAGATATTTCTGCCGTTAGATTATCTCCATCAAATGTAATCACACCAGTCTGCGGATTCGTATCCAAAGTGGACTGTATGGAAACAGCATAGTTTGGCGTGTCTTCTCTAACTTTTGATACAACGTAGTTATTTTTTAGAAATTCTTCTGATTGTTTTAAATCAGTTTCAAAATCACAAGTAAACTTGTATTCGTTTCCTAAACTTTTCATCTTTATTAGCGCAGAGTTTCCTCGATTGATGTCAGTATATCTACTCCACAAATTTTCCAATCTAATTTTATCATCTCCAGTAACTAGATCATTTAAGGAATGGATGCCAATACCTGACGTTATATTCAAGGGGTATGCATCTAGGAATTGAAGTATTTGTGGAAATGCAATGTATTGGCCTACACATAATTCGCGCAAATAACTATCTCCATCCTTGTCTGCAAAAATAACATATTCTGCACCTTGCACGTAAAAGTCATCCCATGAGAGATTTGCCTTTATGGTGAATCGGTCTTGATGTTCTCCCTTGTAGACAGTTATTGTATCAAATACAAGTGTGCTCAAAGGAGTACCAAATGAATGATCGACATCAGCTCTATCAATAATTTTTTCAATTAAAATTCCATGCAATAACAAATCATGTCTTTGAAATGATTCAACAAAAGGCGGAATTCCACAAGACAGCGCATCAACATTATTTTGAATGGACGCAGACGAATTTACAACAAAAATAATTATCAGTATTGTAAAAAATCTAGTTCTCATTTTCTATTCACGAGTTAAACTTTGGACAATTACATATTTGGCAGTTACTATGTTTAGGATTAAAGTCAGGTGGAAAAGGCAAAAGAATTCCTAAATCACTAGGTTCAGAAATATTTTTTTGTTTCAGTGCAACATGTTCGCTTTCATAATGACCACATCGGTATTTTTTATCATAGGATCTAGTGTTCATCGTCTCAACATCTTTTTTAGGGCAACAGCATACAAACCATAAACAAATTTTGTACTTTTTATCATGTATCTGAAAACAGATCCTTTATTCATTTTTACATTGTCTTTGGTTTTTTTGTATTCCAAGGACAACAACAGATGTTCTGAATCAATTTCAGATTTGTCAAAAATCGAACAAATATCCATTATCTCCTGTTTTGTGGTAGACAGAGGTTTTCCTAATGCAAAAAGCACGTCATCGCATGCCCAGAAATTAGCCTTCACAGCATGAGAAAACGCAGATGGTGAATGAAATGGAAATATCACAAAGCTCATCATCAAAAGAAGCATTGCGTTAAATGATGCCTTTATCTTCTCAAGTGTAGGAACAGTTTTTGGAATCTCCTTTCTGATGTCTTTTCCATACAAAATAACTCCAGTATTTTTGATTCGCTGCAAGAACAAGCCCAGTGATGCTATGGTTCGAGTTCCAAGTTCTACTTTGAGATTTTTTCTTATCTTAAATCCTTTCAAATCAAGTTGATCTTCTGCTACCACATAAAATGGCTGTCCAAACATCATTTTATTTTCAGTTTTGAATATCAAGTCCAGTACAAAATTGTCTGTCTTTTTGTATGATGTGCATGTCTCAGATAACATTAGATCATGCTTTGCATCAAGTTCAAGCAAAAGTTTGTTCAGGTATTCTGCTATTGAGCTGCAAAGTTTTTTGTTTTTAATAATGACAATGCAATCAATGTCGGATTTTCCACGTATCCATTCCCCAGTTGTTGCAGAGCCAAATAACACAAAGGATACCAATTCATCAGGAAATTCTGCAACAAGTTCTGCCACCAGTTCTTTCATGAATTGTTTTAGCTTTTGATTATGGACAGGCATAAGAAATCAAAAAGCAATTACTTGTACATGTTCATAAACTATAGCAGAAAAAATTCTCAACATCCAAATTCCCGTGCCCATGATTCGTCTGAGAATTCACTTGTTGGACAGTATTGTGTAAGTATCTCTGCATGTCCAGCATAGAGTAATTCAGCATTGAGTATTTTATCATGACATGTTACTTTTCCAAGCAGTCTGTCATATGCGTCATATGGCTGCTTGTCGTCTTGATCAACTGTCACGGTACTTGTAACAGGACACATATCTGCAGTAAACGTGCTTGCATCATGAAATCCTATCTGATGTCTTTCAGGGGTGTTTGTGAGAGACAGTCTAACTTCATAGCCGCCGCTAAGATATATTGTATCACCATCAACAATTCGCAGAATTTTTTCTGTTAGGCAAAGTTTGTTACCGCTACACACAGTTTCAGCATCAGGATATGGTGGAATTATTTGTTCATCAGATACTGTAAAATCAATCTGAATGGGAGGTGACAAAGCAGTTGGGTTGTCTACGCTTTCCCAGACAAACATTGTTGCCATATAGTCACCTGCTTTTTGTGGAATCCAAGACGCAGAAGGGCTAAAAGAGGATTCAGGATTCAAAGTCCCATCAATCCACGCCAAATATACGGCAGTATCAGTGTCGTCTTGGATCATTACAAGATATGCGAATTTTTGTTCTCTGTCATCTCCGTTTGCAACATCAGATTTTATCTGCACTTGTTGTCCTACTGCAGGAGAGTCAATTAAATTTCCAAACATATCTAAAATTCTCGGAGATGATGCAGGAGCCCTTTCAAGCGGAGGTCCAGTGGATCCCAACAACGTGGTTGTAGCCATGAAAATTCCTTCAGACTCAAAAGATTGCACAGGATCATACAGCGCAGTCATAGTGTCTCCATGTCTTCCATACAGAATGTTTGGAGCAGAACGCTTGTCGCTAAATGCAAATGTTCGCTCAAAGACTCCGGAATCTTTGTTTGTTTCATAAAGATCAATTGTTATTCCTTCTAGGGAACTGTCAGAAAAAATTGTGGTTTTTACAGTATCAATGCTATTTGCAAACTTGTTTTGTTCAGGATCAGTTACAATGATTTTGGCAGAGCTTGTACCGTTTTTTGTGTTGTAACTTGCATGGCTCCATTCTATCTTTTTGCCATCTAGGGATTCAAGTGGATATGGTGGCAATTCCAATAATACTGCCAAGTCATCATCAATGTCATAGGGTTTTGGAAGTGTATAGTCATCGTATTGCACATAAACCGTATCATTAGGAAGTGCAAACAAACGATTTCCCTTAGAATCATGTTGTGATGTAATTGAAAAACCAGCTAGAAAGATTCCAGGATTATCAGGCAGTTCTTTTGCATCAATTACTAGCCCTGCTTTATCAGAATCAGAAAATACGTGTATGAAAACCCTGTCTCTGAACTCAGGATTAAGATTCATATCAGCATCATGTATTTTGACGTAGACATACTCTCTAGATTCAGTAAACAATCTATCAAAATCAATAGTGCCGATATTCCAGTTTATTTTTGCAGTTTTTCTAATCTCATCCCCGTTTGCAAATTTTATAGAAAGCGTAAAGTCATCATCCCTGCCACTCTCAAGAAAACCGTTGTTAGGACCACTGCCAGTTGTCCTAGGATTAGTGTCTGATTCCCCATCCCCTGTGACATCATGAGAAAAACCAGTAAGGATTACCTCCCCAGTAAACAGTCCGTTCCCTGCCTTTGCCAGCTTGTAGTTTTTCAGTTCGTGGTTTGATGTGTATATCTTTACTTGAGTACCTTCAGAATCCACCCCATGTTCTGTAACTCTGATGTTAATTTTATCAGTCCAAGTGTATGTATCTTTATCAAAATAGATAGATGCATGTGCATCAGATACAAAAAGGCTTGATGAGATTAAAATCCCAAGTACTGTGAGTGTTAAGAATCTAGGTTTCATTTTCTATTCACCATTACAAAAAAGATGGAGAGAAGTGTTTTATTCATCTCCACCCAAATTTTCTTGAAATCGTATCTCATAAGGAATGGTCAATTCAGCAAAATAGTTTTCAAATAATTTTTCATAATAGTCTTGATTCTTTTCTACAGTAAGTTTTGCAATATCCATTCCAAATAGGATTGATTTTTTGTCCTCACCATATGTCATGCCAAGATATGGTGAATCAGCATTCTTTGGAATGGACGTGTAGATTTGTTTGGCAATCTCATATTGTGTTTGAAAATCAGAAATTAGTGGAGGTTCAGGAAGTACAATTGGAGCGCCACGGGTGACAGCAACAAGAAGGGGCGCATCCCATCCTCTCTCTTTTAGTTTTTCTCGAGTCTCTGGAGTTACACATTTTGGAGTCCCATCATATTTTTTGATTAGAAGCAAAGTTTCTTTGCATTTTATTTCATAAAGGGGGATTCCTGACTTGAATTGTTTTAACGGAGGAGGATAAAAAACATCAATCTGTTCAAACCTATCAGGGTTTTGTGTTAATAGCTCCAATGCGCACGGATCATATGTGATTTTTGATATTCTGCCATCTGTGTTTCTTTCCAGTACCGATAATCCAGTAACAACTGAATTAATCACGTCAACTGCGTTGTAGGATTTTGAAGATGTGTAATCAACATACTTTGCATATATCGTACTGCCATCCACTATACGAAGTCGTTTGCCTGGACTGGAGTCTGTCGTAGTAAAAAATACGTTGGCATCAAATATGCCCGTATCCTTTCCGGTTTCAGTTAAAACATACACCACATTTCTGTAGTCATTATCAGACCACATCATCACGGTAATCTCCTCGACAAGTTCAGAATCACGGTTCATGTCAGGATCAGTTACTCGAAGAACAGCATCAGAGCCGACCATGAAACACTTGCTTATCCATTCAACAGATCCTTCATGAAATTGTTTTTGTTCTTCGGCATGTGCCGGAGTTGCCAAGCCAAGTATGACGCATGACATTACAAGAAAAATCACAAAATACTTCATAATATATGAAATCTCAGCACGTCATTGATTAATTCTTCTGATGTTTTGTATCTGTTTATCCATCAAGATTCCAATCCACACCCATACTAAGATCTAATGGCAGTGTTTGTTGTATGAGTTTAGGTATTTTGCATGGAAGGAGTTCATCAGGCATCGTTACATGCCTCCCCCAGAATTCCACATATGTCGTACCCTCTAATGTAAACGTGTCAACATACTCTGTGATGTGAGCAGTGTTTGAATCACCTCCAAGACAATGTGAAACAAAGGTATCACCGGGAAACAATGATGCAGAAAACTCAAAATTATCAGTATCAGTCTGTGGAAAATGATTTGTAAAATCTATTCTGATTTCTTTTGTGTCTTTATTGATCAGAACAACATTACCAATATCAAAAAGTTTGTTTTTTTCTTTGGTAGCTTTTCCTTGCGGAAAATATGCAAATTCTCCATCAGGAGGAAAGGTGTTTTTTATCTGTACGATTTCATTTTCCCACAGTATCTTCCTATCTGGTCTACAGTAATACTCATCAACATCAGTTTCAATGCAGACCATGTCTCGTTTTTCTTGTGCTATCTTACAGTCATAATTGCAAGGATCCAACTGAATTGGTTGTATTTCTCGTAATGAATTCCAGTAGGGTATTTCATCAGGACTGCTTGTAATCAATACCAAAGACACAGACACTAGAACACCCACAGATGCAATTATTTTGTATTCAAAATTCATTTGTTAGTTCGAAGTCACATGTAATACTCATAAATTCTTCTAATCTTTGAGGGGCGAATCTACCAAGACTTCAAGTTTAAAACACTGAAAAATATTCGTCTAATTTGATTTTCTAAGATCTCTTCCCTTCCACTCATCAAGATCCTGGTCCTCATCAATTTTGTAATTCTCAATATCCAAAACAATTGCCATCATAGTAGAGCCTTTGGGTACGTTGAAAATATAATCTGTAAAATATTGCGGATATGGTGCATTTGGAGACTTTACAAATGACTGTTTCTTAAATTCAGGATCATCTTCACCTACAGAAATTACAACATTTGTAATGTCTCCACTATTCCAATCATTTGGCCCATAATGCATATAGTAATTTGCTCCGTTTTGAGGTACTCTGAATTTTGCAAAGGTATCTTGTTCTGTGGGCTCAAAATACAGCAAGGTGCCACTTTCCTCAGGCCTATAATCAATAAAATCTACTTTAATTGATGTAGCATACTCTAGATTCAGATTAGGAATCGATTCAGTCTTCATGTAATTTCTCTCCAATATCTTTTCAGTTGATGAGGATTTCAAGTAGACCGGTTCATTGCGTATATTTTTCCAAGTTTGCAATGAATCAGCAGAATTTGGTTTTTCCTTAAACTTAGAATCATACAAAGATGCATTTTCTCTAATAGCACAAATGGATGACATTTTACTATCCAAGGAAAAACCCAACTGACCTGTTTCATGTAATGTTCCTACAAAGTATTTTGAGCCAGCCATTTTTCCTTCAAACATTCCACAAAACCGCAAAAGGTTTTGTTTATCAGAATCTAAATTGAATTTTCCAATTTTGAACTTGTAGTGATTTAGATTTTCATTTCCTCTCAATTCATGCTTGAGATGCGATGCCACAAGTAGTTCTTCGTCGTCAGTAAAGTATGATTTGTCTTTTAGAAAATACTCAGCCACCTTAATTTCCAAAGGATAAAAACAATCAAGGTAAGTTTCCTCAGATGTTCTTTCTTGAGGAATTTCCTCATAAAAATTAGCATATTGAATATGTGTACTGTTTATTGCAGCCTCTAGCCAGTAGACTTTTTCTTTGCTGTCAATTACATAGCCACAATTGTAACTATTTGGCAGGTATCCGAGGATTCTCGGACCACGATTTAATACAACATCTTCGCTGTTGATTGTTATTCCTGATTCAGAGAATTTTTTCTCAAATATGTCTGGCATTATTTTGGCTATGATAAAGTCATAGTCGATTCGATTCTCAAAGGTGAATCCCACATTGGAATTGTCAGTATAAGGAACCAATTGAGTTTCATTTGTATTGTTTTCATGGGATTGTCCATACGCCGTGGTAAAAATCACAAGGGACAAAATGGTACAAATTGCTATGTATCTCAACGGTTAAAATTTAAGAAACTTTGTTCATAAATTCTTCTAATCTTTTTGAGGGGGAAATATACAAGATCATCATATCACTTTAAGATCAAACCGCACTGAGTTTCCAACTGTTCGTGGCTTCTCAACAGAGGGCATATCAAATGTAGTCTTTGTTTCAATTTGATATCCATACGTTCCAACAGTCATATTTTCTGGTATTGTGATTGTCAGCGTTATCTCTTTTTTTGCAGTAATCTCTGTTTCTGAGAGATTCATTATAATTCCCCTTCCAGGACAGTAACTGTCAGTACTAATATTGTTACAGTCACCAGCAGATCCAAAGTAACTATCAACAGAAACGGTCGCAATTGTTATTGGTATTTTGGGCTCCAACAGAATGCCAATTTCTTTAGTTTCTCCACGCTTTATGGTAAATATTGGAAGTTTGTCATTGCCCGTTATTGTAATGGACATAGGATCAGGTGGAGACGGTAGAGAAACCATTTGACGAATTTTGTCGGTATTGATGTTTGTCCATCCTCTCTCAGTTAGTTTTTGTTTTGTTGATTCAGTTACACAAGCAGGAGAGTAATCATACTTTTGAACCAACATTAGACTATGTTTACAGTATATTTCATCAAACGGAACACCAGAGTCAAATTGCTTTAACGGACTAAATGTCCACGTAACTGGATAGACTGTACGATCAAGTGAAAATGAAGAAACGTTCTGCCTAGATGTAAATTCTTTTTCAATGCTTCCATCATCAATTTGCACTTTGAGAAGATATTTTGCAGATTCAGACATGATGATTTTGTTGTCAGGATCATACCCAAGTTTGATTTGTGATGTAATCAAATTTTGATCAGTGACAACTACACAAAAAGATGCTTCGTTTTGCTCCCATACAGTTTCATATTTTTCATTAGTTATTGTTGCAACGTAAGAATTGCATTGGTCATATGCAGTTTTTTCTAAAACAAATGTGATTGGTTCTCCCACCTTATTTTGATATGAAAAATCAATGAATCGATAATTTGGTTCGCCTAACTTTATGTTGGCATCATCACATGGTAATGAAACACAACTTGCAAAAGCAGAAGGAATAAAAAATGTAAAACTGGCAATAGTTAGTAGAATTACAAAATACTTCATAATATATGAAATCTGTAACCAGTCATTGAAAAGTGCTTCTGATGTTTTGTATCTAATTCATGAACATTTTTTATAAAATATTTGCACGTCAAAGACTTGAACCTATCAAAGAATTCTCTTCAGGGATATGGCATTCAGATTGCATTACAAAGTTAATATTATTTTTTATTTTCTTGTCTTGCAATCCAAGTCATGATTTTTGCATTGTCTTCTTTGACTTTTTCAAGATCAGAGAGTTCAGTTTGTGTCTTTTCTAGTTCTGCCTTTGTTATTACAGAGTCATCAATGAGAAGTTTTTCTTCGATCTTTAGATATAATTCAAGTTTCTCATCATCTGTAAGTCTGTCATATTGTGGTAGATACACACCTTTTGCGTGACCTGCAAGAAAATGAGCCAAGTCATTATCAAATCTAGATACTTTGGTGATAAAATAAGCACGAAAGCTGTGGCTGGTAATTTTTCCATGTCCGTTCTCTTGTTTTTCATACAATCCAATTTTGTTTAGCAGTCGCTTTAGTTGTTGCATTTCATTTACTTCTGCATACTTTGGATTCTCATGTGTTCCAAAAATCATATCTTCATCAGAGAGTTTTCTTAGATGCCTTTTGAGAAGTGGTGTCACTTCCTTGCTGAAAAATGTGGTTCGTTTTCGATTATACTTTGCAATAGAAGCAGGAATGGTTACCTGTATTCGTGATTTGTCAAGATCCAAATGTTTTTTCTTTATCTGGCATATCTCACCTATTCGCATCCCACTTGAGATCATGCAGAGATACATGATCTTCTTTTTGAATGGAGCTGCTGCAATGATTGATTGAGATTCTTCAAGGGACATTGGATAGTGAGACTCTTCAATTTTTAGAGGAAAGTCTAGATTTTCTGAAACGTCTTCTTTTGTTAGTTTAATTCCGCGATGGTAGAGATATTTTTTCAATAGAGAAAACCAGTACTTGATGGTTTGCGGCATGTTGTCTCTTTCAGAATTCCAATTAATCCAGGATTGTAAAGTATCCCACAATGTATCTTCTTCAACTAGCTTAAGGTCAGGTACGATGTCTTTTTGTTGAAATTTTTCCTCAGAAAATATCTCCCAATTATTCAAAACAGTATTGTAGGATAATTGTGTGCCTTTGGCCTTTCGTGAGATCTTATCCATGAATGTAGCCCTAGATCTCTCTTTTCTAGTTAACATTGAAAGAAATTTGCAATAATATGTTAAAAAGTAAACTATTCGGTTTGCATTTTAGACTAATTGCTAAACATCATAGACACAATTTTGGAGAAAATATAATAGAAGAATTCTGTTAGGCTCAGTATGGAAACCAAAAATATTGGCTTACGAGGAATTGAAGTTGCAGATACCAGAATATCCAATATTGATGGAGAAAAAGGCAAGCTGATTTATCGAGGATTTGATATTTTAGATCTTACAGAAAATTCTACATTTGAGGAAACAGCATATTTACTACTTTATGATGATTTACCAACCAAGACTCAACTGGATGAATTTAATGCAAAATTAGTTGATGCAAGATACATTCCTAAACAGATGCAGAAAAATATGGGGAACTGGAGAAAAGATGCAGATCCTATGGACATGTTGCAAGCATTTGTAGCTGCACTTGCTGGATATTATGATGAAGAATTTGCAAATAAAGAAGCAAGTTATGAAAAGGCAATAAACCTGATTGCCAAAGTTCCCACAATTGTTGCCAGTTGGCATAGAATAAGAAACGGGTTAGAGCCAGTGGAGCCAGATTCAGCACTAGGCCATGCTGCAAATTTTTTGTACATGATGTTTGGGGGAAAACCAGACAAAGAAGTTGAAAAAATATTTGACGTATGTCTTATTCTTCATGCAGACCATACTTTCAATGCATCAACATTTACTGCTAGACAGGTTGCATCAACTAGAGCACATATGTATTCAGCATCTAGTGCGGCCATTGGTGCATTAAGTGGAGAATTACACGGAGGGGCCAATACAGAAGTCATGAAGATGTTGCTAGAAATTGGCGAAATAGGAAAAGTAGAATGCTGGATTAAAGAAAAAATGAAAAACAATGAAAGAATAATGGGTATGGGACATGCAGTTTACAAAACATATGATCCCAGAGCACAGGTGCTAAAAGAACTATCAAGAAAACTTGCAGTAAAAACTAAAGAACCATGGTTTGATATAACAGAAAAAGTAGAAACTACAACTATTTCTGAAATGAAATCTCAAAAAAACAGAGACATCTATCCTAATGTAGACTTGTATAGCGCATCATTATATTATATGTTAAAAATTCCAATGGATCTCAACACACCAATCTTTGCAATTTCAAGAGTTGTAGGATGGGCTGCTCATATTATTGAGGAAAAGTTTGCAGAAGCAGCTCCAAAACCTGCATTGTACAGACCAAAGGCAACATATGTTGGAAAATATTGTGGTCCTGAAGGCTGTGAATATAAAACACTAGACTTGAGAAAATAATTTTTAATTTCTTGTACTAAGCCACTCTTTTGCTTTAGAGTTTACATCATGCTTGTATAATACTTCAAAGACCATATCATAAAATGTAATGCCTTTTTTTTGAGCCTGATCATCTAGCCATTTTATTCCATCAGCTAATTCAGGATCATATTCTGAAAATTCTACTAGTTCATCAACCATTTTTGAAAAGAAGGCATGAGATTCAAGCATATGTACACCTTTGAATCTTTGATCATAAGTGAGGGATTCAAAAATTATAGACAAAAGAGTCACTTTATTTTTAAATGCATGTAATATTTTTTATAAAATAATTTTAATTTCAAAAAGAAGTTGAATTTGAGATATTGTATAAAAATCAGAAGTTAGCCAATATTATTTTGGAAAACTAATAGTAAATGTAGCAGGATTATTTTTGAAATTTATTACTCCACCATGTTGTTCTACAATATTTTTTACACTTGATAATCCCAATCCTGTTCCATCCATTTTAGAAGATACAAGAGGAACAAAAATTTGTTCGCCAAGTTCTTCAGGAATTCCTTTTCCTGAATCTTGAATAATAATATTAATTGAATCGGGCAACTCATTAATTTCAATTATTATCTGCCCCATTTCTTTACCTATTGCTTGAATTGAATTTAACAACACATTACCTATAGCTACCTCCATTTTTATTGGATCACAATTGAATCGGATGTCAGTTTTTGGGGTTAGAATAGTAATGTTCGAATTTTTTCGTAGTAAAGATACAGAATTCTGAATTAAATTTCTTAGAGATACTTCTTTTTTATTTAATGGGTATTTTTGAACGAAATTTAAAACTTTTTCAACTTGATTATTCATTCTATAGATAGATTCCTCCATTAATTCCAATTTTTTGATTATTGAGTCATCAATTACCTCTCCCTTTTTATGTTTCATTACTCCTACAGAACCTTTAATCACAGTTAACGGAGTACGTAATTCGTGAGCTAGCTTCCCAGATAATTGTCCAATTGCAGCAAATCTTTCAGAATCGATTAATTGTTTTGTCTTATCATCAAGATCTTTTTCTAATTGGTTTTTTTCTTTACTAATTCTAATTCAGCAGATGCAATTTTGGATAAATTTTTGTGTAGTTTTTCATTAAGTTCTTTAGAAATTTTTTTTTCTGTTGATAGTTGATTGTAAATGTTATCTAGTCTTTTTTTATCATATTCAGCCATTGCAGATAAGGATTCATCAAATATTTTTTTGCTTCTGTGCTAAGATGTTCTTCCTCAGGATTTGTTTGCATTCCATATTTATCTACAGAAGAATTTAATGAATTGTGTAGTTTTTTATCATTTAAGTTCGTGTATTCTGCAGACTGTATTTTACCACCTTGGTTTTTTTCAAAGAAAACAGTTCTGTGTGGAGCATTTAATTCATCAATGTGATCTTGATCAAAATTCTTCCTAACGATATATTTACGCATAAATTATTTAGAAATTTTATTCCTATATCCATATGATTGTTAATTATGAACGAACAAAAGAGATTTTCACATATGAAAATTATACCAGTTATCTTTCTTCTTTTTACACCAACATTCTGCAGAGCATTGATTTAATTCAAGATCTTCAGATAATGCGGAATTCATCTGAATAGTATCCAATATAATCAGATAACAACTAATGTTTTATCAAATAGAACACACATGAAAATACATACTAAATTAGTACACATATAGTGACTGTCGCCAATACACACTCCGTGGTTGGTCTTAAGTTGAGAAAAGAATTGGACTCAGATCAAAGTCATTGAGAGATGTTGATAACGAGTCTAATTCTTTACAGAATTTATAAAAATAGGTAATCAGAAAAATTATCACATATGTTTTAAATAAGAAAAAAGTAAAAAGATAAATTAAAAAATTATGTTCTAAGTTTGTTATATTTTTAAAAAATATGAATTGGTTTTGGGTAAATTATTTGAAAAAAATTTTAAAAACGGATTATTGTTGGCTAGTTGTTCCAGTAATTATTCGTAATTGAACAAGAATGTAGCTCGTTTATTATGAAAAAACTAGTTGATAATAATCATATCTGAATTGAACTATTATGAACAGTTTACCCATTATTGCACTAGTTGGAATCGCTATTTTAGTTACATCAACAGTGGGATTCGGAGCTACCTTAACAAGTACTCCTACCATTAACTTAATTGGTGCAAGTGATAATAATTCTGTACCTACATCAAGAGGTAACATTACAGCATTGGTATGGACTGAAGAAGTTTCAAATGGCGGAACAATTGAAACGGATGAAATTACATTTGCAGTTGGAAATGAAGATACTGATGAAGCACATGATTTCCAAGTATGCGCAGTAATCGAAGGTCCTGCAGCAACATTTACTCCAGCAGCAGGTTCGGCTCCATCATGTACAACTACCGGGGCAGTTGCAGCATATGCAAATTCTACTGGTCATACAATAGCATTTTCACCAGCTGTAAATGTGACAGATATTGTGGATATTAGTTTCACCATAGAAGAATTAGACCAAGAACCATAAAATTGATCTATTTTTTTATTTTCTAAATTTTTGGGAGAAACACTTTGAGTCATAGAAAAATCAAAGTAATTCTTTTGCTATTATTTTTACCATTTTTGATATATTTTTGGCCAGTTCAACTTTATGGAGACACAACCTACATCATGTTGGTAGGAAATAGCATGTATCCAGTTATCGAAAGTGGTACATTTGTTGTATTAAAACAAGAACAGCAGTATTTTCTAGGAGATATTATTGGATTTGTTAATGAAGATAACAAAAATGTTATTCATAGAATTGTAGAGCAAACAGATCAAGGGTTTATCACAAAAGGAGATAATAATAGAACTAACGACCCAGGAGTAATTTCAATTAACGAAGTAATAGGAAGATCAGTATTTGTAATCCCATATGTAGGATATACTTCATTATTTTTACAAACTCCAATAGGAATTGCAGTTTTTGGAATATGGGCGTTGATCATGTTTACCAAAAAGAAAGATAAAACAAGTAAGAAACGTCAAACTGAGAATTTTATAATTTATAAAATCGGATTTATTTCAGTAATAATGAATTATGTATTGACTCAAACTGTATTGGGATTTGATATTAGATTAGCCAAAACAATGAATATACCATTTTCAAATTTTCTTGAGCCATCAATTGCCAATTCAGTATCATTTGGTTTGTTAGTGATGGCGCTTATTATGCTCTTCTTATTTTCAAGAAAAATTCAAAATGATAAAAGTGATGACATTAAACCTTTGAAATTAATTTTTGCATTAGGAGGAATAATGTTACTCGTACTTCAAGTAATTAGTGCAATCAACACGATTCCGATGTTAATGAATATTATTAATCAAAATCAATTGATTCCATCCATTTTTTAGATAAATTTAGGATAATTTTTCAAACGTAATAATTTACATTAAATTCCATAATGGAAGTCTCTTACCAGATTATTTTCCATTCTCGATATTATACACTATTTTATAATTAATTGAGAGTAAAAATGGCTAATTATTTCATAGAAAAAAATCTTAATCATATGATTAGGCATAAAAAATTGAGAAGTATAGATTTTCAAAAATATATCATGTATGGTGTTCTTGCGATCATTCTAATCATTGCGACAATTTCAATGGCTATTGCAGATGAGTCAATTATTACTCAGTCATTTTTAAATTCAGAAATTGGAGACACCGAACCATTTACCCCACGTGGCCATATTGAAGATTTCTCATGGACAAAAAGGGTCTCATCAGATGGAGTTATTGAAATTAGCGGTATTGGGTTTTCAGTTGTAAATGATGATGATTTAGCACATTCATTTGAAATTTGCACCATAGTTCAAGGACCATTAGAGATATTCACACCATCTTTGGATAGTTCACTTGCATGTACTAGTACAGATGAAATAGAAAATAATGGAAAAATAACAAATCAATACATTGGTTTTCCTAACGGAGTTAAAGTCAGTGATCTTGTAGACATATCAATAACAATTCAAGAATTCAACAAATGAATTATTAGAGATATAAAAAAAGTGTTTTCTGAAAATCAATATTTTTTTTATTTTAAATTTTTGCAGATGATATCATTCTAAGTAATTTCTTGTATTGAAATATCAGCATAATCCACAGCAGTTTTACTCAGTGGATTTGTAAAAGTAACCACAGCAGAACCTGTACCGCCAGAAGATATTGAAGAAGTGGTTGCACAGTCAGGTGCAGTACCAGCAGTATCACTAATTGAAGCTCCAGCTTTTGTGATAACACAAATATCATATGAGTGAGAAACACTGTCAGTATTTCTAACAGTGATTGTGGAAGAATCAATATCAGTACCACTTGTAGAATGCACCATATTTGTAATATCTACATCATATACACGAGCTGAAATATTATCATCACTTCCAATGAGATTAAATGTACTTGAGCTGTTTAGATTTGCTCCCAATCCTACTGAAGATACAGCAATAATTAATATCCCTAAAAATAAGATAATATTTAGACTCAATTATATCACCTTCAAGCTAACGTTATACTTGCAGACTGTAAATTACTCCTTTCTGAATCGGTAATAGAATCACTTAGACTAATAACTACTGTTTTAGTCGGTCCGCCAGTTACTGTAGAACCAGTTCCAATTTCAACATCATTTGTATCTTTTAGGACAATAGTTACGGTAGTACTTCCCGAAATGTCAGAATTGAAGGTGAGAGTTACAGAAGATATGGCATCAGAATTTCCTAAATTTAATCCCAATAGAGTACTTCCAGAGGAATCAAAAACTTGTAGAGCCCCCAATTTATTTATTCCAGATGATGTATCCAAAGGATTCGCAAGCCCTTGAGTGCTCAACAAGACAACCCCAAATGTTGAGAATAATAGTATTGCCAGTAAAAATGAGCCCATTATTTATCACCAGAATACAGAGTATGTTCATCATCAGATGTTTGCTTTACAGATAATTCATCTTCTAGAACATCAGACCATTCTCGAAATTTTTCAAATGAATTATGATCAAAGTCTGTAGAATAGGAATAATCCAAAACGTTCTTTGTCAAAGCATTGTTTTTGGAATTACTTTTCCCTATTTCTCGTGTTTGATGCTCCAAATTCTTCTTTTCAAGTTCTATTTCAGATTCGATTCGAGCAATTTGTACAGCAGAAATTTTTCTCTCTACTTCAAGTCCTGAAATTCTCTTTTCTAACATTTCAGTTTGTTCATCCAAGTATTGTTTTTGGAGTTTAATTACAGATTCTTTTCTTTCAAGTTCAACTGCAGAGATTTTTCTTGCAAGTTCAATTTCTGCAATAATGTTTTCCAAATCTTTTGACTTTGAAGAAATATTTTTCTTTGATAATTTTGAATTGTTTTGGATTTGAATTTCCTTTGGGATTATATCCTTTTCAATTTCTATTGATGCAATACTTTTGTCTAGTTCCTCGCGCCTTTGAGATAGATGTTCTTTTTCAAGATCAATTAGGGCTTGTTTTCTTTCAAGTTCAGCACTAATTTTCTTCTTTTCCAGGTCTATTGAGGCTATTTTTCTCTCAAGGGAGAAATTTGAGATTCTTTTTTCCAAATCCCATATTTTTTGTCCCAATCTTTTCTCTTCTGCCTCAATCAAAGACTCTTTTCTTTCAAGTTCTGAGGAAAGTTTTTTCTTTTCTAGATCAATTTTTGATAATTTATTATCTAATTCTATTCTTTGAGAAGATAGATTTTTCTTTTGTCCATTAACTTCTGCAAGATTATTTTCAAGTTGTTTTGATTTATGTTCCAAATCTTGTATGGCAAAATTTAATTCATTTTCTTTTCTTTGAAGTTCAATAGTTTTGCGTTTATTTTCTAAGTCAAATTCTGCCTCTTTATTTTTTAATTTATCAGATATTTCTCTTTTATTATATTCTATCTCCTCTATAGCTTTGTTCAATTGTTTTGTTTTTTCAGTTAGTTCTATCTTTTGTAAGTTAACCTCTTTGAGATTTTTATCATATTGTTCAGTTTTTTCAGAAAGACTCTGTCTTTGAAGATTTACTTCTGCAATTTCATTTTCAAGTTTAATGATTGATTTCTTTTTTTCTAGTTCAACATCTCCAATACTTTTTTCCAGTTCTACTGAACATTTCATCTTTTCAAATTCAAGTTCAGATAAACGTGTCTCTAACTTTCTTTTTTCATCAATTACATTTTTCTTTTCATTTTCTACTTGAAGTAAAGATTGCTCCAGTTTCTTTGTTTTTTCACAGAGATTTATTTTTTGAGAATTAACTGTTTGAAGATCATTTTCTAGTTGTTTTGATTTTTCATCATAATTCCTTTTAATTAATTGAATTTCAGATTTTTTCTGTTCCAGATTTTCTGCTACTTTTTTCTTTTCTGTTTCCACTTCTTTGATTCTTTTTTCAAGTTCTAGTATTCTCTGAGAAGCGCCCTTTTTCTGCAATTCTATTGCCGCAAAATTTTTCTGAATCTCATCAGCGTGAATTTTTTTCTTTTGCTCTATTTCTAAAAGATTTTGCTCCAATTCATTAGTTTTTTGTGATAGAATCTTCCTTTCAAGTTCTACGGCAGTTAGATTTTTCTCTAATTCTTCTTTTTCAAAAAGTACTGCTTTCTTTTGCAGTTCAACTTCGGACAGATTTTTATCTAATTGTTCAGTTTTTTGCAAAATTCTTTGTTTAGTAAGATCAATTGCAGATAGATTCTTCTGAAGTTCAGTTTCAGCCTGTTTTTTCTCAGATTCTGCCTTTGTGAGTTGATTTTCTAATTGATTAATTCTCTTAATTCGTGCTTGCCTTTCAAAGTCAAATAGTTCAGCCTTGTTTTCAAATTCTGATGAAATTTTCTTCTTTTGTAGAACAATGTCAGTAATGCTATCTTCCAAATTCTCTTTTTTTTGTGAAAGGTTCTCCTTTTGGAATTCTACTTCAGCAAGACTTTTCTCTAGTTGTTCAGTTTTTTGAGATAATTTCTTTTTTTGAATATCCACTTCAACATATTTCCTTTTAAGATTGATTTCCAATTCTTTTCTTTCAAGTTCAATTGTTCGTGTTTTTTGTTCAAGTTTCTCAATAACTCCATTTTTTTGTTGTTCTACTTCTTGTAACTTTATTTCCAATTGAATTTTTTCCTGAATGATTCTTTTTTTCTCACGTTCTACCTCAGATAAAGATTCTTCTAGTTTTTCAGTTTTTTCTGCCAAATTCTTTTTTTGGAGATTTACTTCTTCGACTTCATTTTCAAGTTTTATCATTATCTTTTTCTTTTCAAACTTTGATTCAGTAAGACTTTTCTCTAGTTGTTCTTTTTCTCTAAGTATATTTTGTTTTTCTTCTTCTACATCAGATAAATTTCTTTCAAGTAATTTTGTTTTTTCTTCCAATTTCTTTTTTTCAAATTCAATTTCTGATTCTTTTTGTTCAAGTTCAATCTCAGATAATCTTTTATCTAATTGCATTGATTTTTTGAGGACGTTTCTTTTTTCATCTTCTATGTTTTCTCTTAATTCTTGTGTTTTTTCTAACAAAATTTTCTTTTCAGACTCAGCATTCTCTAAAACTATTTCATAATCTTTATTTTCTATTTCAAATACATTCTTTCCAAAATTTATTTTTCCACCAAATAATTTATTTAATCCTGATGGTTTTTGTTTTTTTTCTTTTATTGATTCAACTAATTCTTCAGTACTGTGTTTTTTCTGTTTTTCACTTTGTTTTATTTTTTTAAATACAAAAAGTCCTCCAATTGCAACTGCTGAAATAATTCCAATATTCAAATATGCTATAGTATAATCTTCATTCCATTGCGCAGTAACAGTTTTTGGACCATTCATCAATAAACTACCACTAAGTGTTGTTCCTTGGGAATCACCACTCCATCCATCAAAAGTCGTTTGTTTCCACATTCCGGCTGGATCTCGAGGTATGCTTGTTCCAAATTTTGCCACAGTTCCTTCATCATGCCAAGATGTTCCACTGCCTGTACCATATCCAGAATTTACTGTAAGTAAATACTGTTTTTTCCAAATTCCTTCAATTGATTTGGGGGAATTCATTATAACTTGAACATTTTTCCCATCAGAATTTACATCTCCACTCCATCCATCAAAAACTAATCTGCTCCCAGGCACACCTGAATCTTGAGTTGTTGTGTCAATTGAGGCTACAACAACATCATCTTTATCATAAAAACCACTACCTTGTACTTCACCATATTTACTTTTGACATCAAGATAAAATTGATCTTTCCAATCTATTGAAATGGAGTAAGGATTTTCCATTTTTACACTAGTGATAGGTTCAGTTGGATCTTTGATTTCTGCAAAATTGCTTCCACTACTTACCCATTCATTTATGGTTCGTTTTACTTTACCATCAGATGCCGAATCTACTACACTCATCACTAAAGGAGCTGTTGCATTTACATTATGCCAACTTGTGTTAATAATTTTATTATTCTGAGTAGAATCTAAAATTTCTAATCTATATTGTGGAACCCAAGCAGCAGTAATTGTTTTATCCTCATCCATCATAATAAAATTTGTTTTCAAATTTGAAGTAAATCCATCACTCCATTCTGAAAATGCATAGCGTATACCAGGATCATTTTCATCATAAACATATTTTTCTGATACACTAAAGTCTACAATCTCTCCGGCATCATAAGTACCACTACCAATTGCTTTTCCATAAGGTGAAATAATTCTTAAATCAAATGTTGTACCACTGCTTGATGATTCTAAAAAGTTTACACTAGATTGTTTTTGTGCTGGATGTATGGAATATGTTGCTATTGCAGTTACATCTTCATCCATTAAAACATTTATTGGATTTCCATCAACCCATTCATTATTTACTATCCATCTAACAAATTCATATGCACCCCATTGTTCTTGTGCAGTCCCAATTACTACCCAGGAATTTTCTTCATACATTCCAGACCCTGTTATGTGTAAACCAGGTGGTGAAGATTTAACTTTTAATTCATAAAGATCTTTGTGAATTACATCATCACCTATTTTATGATCAGCTAGTACTTTATCTATTGATGAAACATACAAAATTGTAAATAACATCATAGAAATACAAATTAATTTAATATTCGCTTTCATTTATTCCACAATAATTTTAGATGTAAGTGAGTAATGCGTAATGGTATGATCAAGATGATCAAACTAAATTCATGATAGCTTATTTTGAACAAAGTATCAAATGTCTGTTTTAATCAAAAAGGGATTAAAAATATAATAATCACGTATGGATTTCTTTGAAAATAAGTCTTTTTTACGCCTAAATATCAAAGAACATCAAATTTTATCAAAGATGGGTGATTTTTTTCTAATTTTCATAAAATTAAAATTAAATTTTAATTAGTAGGAAGGGATTTGACAAAATTTGTTCCAGGCATTTTCCCTTTTGCCAAAACATCAGTAATCACTTTCATTAAATTTATTCGATTCATAGGTTTTGGAACATAACTATTAGCACCCATTTTAATAAAATTATTAATTGATTCTTGATCACTGTCGTATGCCGAAGTTACAATAATTTTTGTAATTTTGTCATTTTTTCGAATTAGTTCTAAAACTTTTTCTCCTTCCAATTTAGGCATTTTCAAATCTAATAACATCATATCTGGTTTATGATTTTGATATTGTTTCAAAGCTTCAATTCCATCTTTGGCTTCAAGAATATGAATGAATTTTATAGAATTTTTAATGGCATCCCTACAAAATATTCTAAATGCGTCAGAATCATCCACTAATAATATTACAGGGAATTTTCTTACCATGAAAAAAATTAATCATATTTGAAGATATTGATTAGTGTGGTTTTTTTATACAAACAAACGCTAGGCAGAAGATTTTAGATAAGTCAATAGTGTTTTACTGTTTTGAGTGATGTTAGTTGCTACGATTTGAGCATGAATTTTACAAAGGTATCCATCTAATGAACATAAAGTACATTTAGAAACTTCTTTTGCCAAATTTTCAATAAATGGTTCAACAGAAGATTGCAAAATTATTGTACCACCATTTTAGAATTATTAATTTTTGGCATGAGCACTGAAAATGCAGAAGGTGTGTTTTTGTAGAGTAATTTACCCCCATGTTGCTCTACAATCATTTTACAAATTGCCAATCCCAATCCAGTTCCATGCTGTTTTGTTGTAAACATTGGCTCAAAAATTTTACCCTGCAAACTAGGTATCACACCAGCACCAGAATCTTCAAAACATACTTCAACATTATCTTTGTTATCCATAATTTTTATAGTCACAAATCCTTTACCACGAATAGCTTCAATAGCATTAGTTAAGAGATTAACAAATACAGCTTCTAATTTTCTAGAGTCACATAATGTATTTCTATCATCGCCTTTAATCTCTAATTTTACAGATGATGGTACATTTATTGCTTCAAGACTTGATTGAATAATTGTTTTTAATGAAGTTTCTTTCATGTCTAGTTCAGACATTCTTACAAATTCTAAAACATCTTCAATGATATGAGTCATATTAGAAATTGCAGATTCAATTCTTTGTTGATGTTTTATTTTATCTAGTACTGGCATGTTAGTGGAATTGCATAAAATATCGTGAGACATTTTTAATTTTGATAATGGGTTTCTAATGTCATGAGCTAATCTAGATGTAAATGTTCCAATTATGGACATTTTTTCTCCTTTTAACAAATTCTCTGCTTGTTCTTTTACTTTCTTTTCTAAGAAAAGTTGTTTTATAGAAAGCTCTTTTTCTTTTTTAATTACTTTACTAAGATCTTCTTTTAATAATGCATTAAGTTTACTGTAATTAATTTTTTCAGTTTCAGTAATTTTTAATTCCCTTTCTAGATGATTATTTTTTTCCTGCATGGATTTTGTCATGTTTTCTACAAATGAAATTTTATCTTGAAGTTGTTGGTTTACTCGAGACATTTCATTGACTCGTTCATTTGCTAATTTATTCATCTCTTGCATTTGGAGATCATTTTCTTTGAGTTCTTTTCTTGCGAGTTCTAAATCTTTTAAAGCATTGACTGAAATTTCGGTTAAATCGCGTAAAACTGGATCTCGCTCCACAGGATTATCTATTAACATCATAAAGGATTATCGGATGGGGCATATTACGTGGAGTTTGTTTAATTCAAACAAACCTAGGCATGATATGAATATATGGATAATTCCAATAGAGAGGGTTGTAACAAAACATATTCATGTATTTGTCAATCATATTTCTTTCGTCATATTTTCATATATGAAATACCACATTATTATATGAGCCAGAACACTCTAGTCTCAAAAAACATTAAAAAATCACTTCAACAAAATGCACCAATGGTTTTTGAATCATACCTATACCATTTAGAATTATTAGAAGATATAGAGATTACAGAATAAATAATCTACTATATCTATGCCCATTTTATCATGAACCACATTTTATGATGCTATCTTCAGAAATACAAATAAGAAGAAGCAACTAACTCTTCATCCGAAGAAGTAATTGATCTAGCCCTTCCACACTATACTCTATTCCATGTTCATCAAAAGAGTGTTTTTGATATTTTTTGATTACTTCATCAGTATTGCCGTTAATTTTAAAACTACAATCAAATCCATAGTTGTTGCACGAGATTTTTACCATACTATATTTTAAAATAGATTTGATAAATCATGTGGTTTGTTTAGATTAAACAGATCAACTTTCAGATATATGTTGTATTTAGATAACCCCCTTAAAGGGGGAGTCGCAAAGGACGCGACATCCCATTGAGAGTTATCGATGACATTATTATTACAACACATTAGTTAATGGGCTGTTGTATGTGCAAAGTATTCAACCTGTTCAGATTTCAGAAAAAATGAAAATCCAGATCTAGATTTAAGAAACATTGTTATTTTTTGCAGTCATTGCAATTTTCTCCTTTAGATTTTTGAGGAACTCACGAATTTCCTCATGTCGTTGAATTGTTTTATAAATCTCATAAAGTTCTTCGTAAGATAAATTCAATTTTTGCAGATCATTGTGAGTAATTCCGTAATGACTTAGAACGGTCCAATATGATGCAGGTTTATTTTGTCGGGTTACAATACAAGTTCCCAAATGTAATGATATTTTGTACATACCAATATTATCACAAGAAAAGTTATAGATTCCATGGAAAAATAGCTAAAAAATAGATTCCAAATTGGAATAAAACCCAGTCATGATGATTATAAGCGAATTTATTGAAAAATCATATTAATAGAATATCATCAGAAATTACATGAAAAATCAAGTTTATGGGGCGGAGAAAGGCAATGGCGAAAGAGTTGTAGATTGGTTAAATGAACAAGCAAAATCTACAGGTTTAAAATTAGAAGTGAAATTAGAGAACAATGTTTTGTCCACAGAGAATTTCGGAGATTTTGATTTATTATCATTGTCAGATGATTCGATCAAAAGTAGAAAATTAATTTCAAAAGCTGGAAAGCGATTTGGCATCAAGATGATAGAAGGAGGATACAAAGAAGTAGCAAGAATCATACGCAGGAAGAAATCAGATTATGCAAAAGTTCTCAAAGGGGAAAAAGTCATAGGCCATTTGGAATTGGAAACATCCAGATTTGGGTCTAAGAAATGGGAAATAAAATCAGAAGAAAGAAGATAAATTATGATGGAAGATTGTTTGTAACTTCACTGCAAACAATATTTACAATTAAAATACCAAAAAGAACTAGAGCACCAAATACTCATCATTAATACACATATGAAATGAAGTAATTTAGAAAATTCATCGTATTGTTTCTGGGCTTTGAGTAGCAGTTAACAGATTATTTTCTTGGCTAGATCTTTTAATACTGGAAAATGATTTTGGAGTAATTTTGTTCAATAGGAATTCCAAAGAAAAGGGCTTTTGCATTATCTGAAGATATGAATCCTTAGTACTTTCATTTGATTTCATTATACTTTGACCATATGCAGATAAGAAAATTATTCTTTGTCTTGGACATTGTTTATGGATTTTTTCAGAAACTTCCGAACCAGTCATTTTAGGCATGTCTTGATCAAGCATGACATAATCATACGGTGGGGTGTTGTCTTTTAATACAATTTTCCTATACCTTAATTCATTTTCAAATTTTTGAAAACAAATAAGACCATTATTAAAAATATCAACATCATAACCATTTGCTTCAAAGAATTTTTTGTATTGCATTGCAGTAAATTTGTTATCTTCTGCGATTAATAATTTTTTGACCATTCCTATTTTACCAAATTTTATGTTATGAAGACTTGTTTGTTGAAACTAAGCTCATTTTTTACAAATTGTTGTTCCATCTAAATCTTCATTGTACAAATCAGTAACAGCTGCAATATTACATTCTGAAATATATGGATAAGTCATATCAATAGTTGGAGCCATAAGATCTTCAGGAGCTGTAGAATGGCCCAATCCTAATGCATGTCCAAATTCATGCCTCATTATTGTTCCAAGTTGGGTATTTGAAAGAGAATCCACATCATAAATTGTAATGAATGCTTTAACGATTTCTTCACCTTCAAGAATTGTTTTTGTGTAACCAGTATTTCCTGACCGATCTTTAATATTTGAGAGAATTACAACAATATCGCCATTTGATTTTTGTGAATTTAAAACTTCAAAAATTTTAGGGATTGGAATTGTTGTTTCAGGCGTATTTTCAAGAGCTCCTGCCCAACCAACATAATAATTTGAAAAAGAATTTTGTGGTCCTTTATGTAATAATGAGTCTTCAATATCGATTTTTTCTGTAGACAATATTGATTCTCGAATTACTGAAATAGTATCATCTGAAATTGAAACAGGATTAAGTATGTTGACACTAAGAGCCATACCTTGAGAAATCTTCCAGTATTTTGAAAGACTTATTGAGTCACCTCTTAAATTTTCAACAGTATGCTCAGAATTAAATAAGCCAATGGAATTTAGTAATTCTTCATTTTCACCAGAAGATGCAGGGAGTCCGGTAAAATAACCTCCAAAAAATATTAAGATTCCAATTTGTAATACAAGTATTGATTTTTGATGTTTTATTTTGGATACTTTTTTCGTAGATTTTAGTTTTAAACTACGAAAATGCATAAAATCATTTAATTTTAAATAGATCTCCGCTTTTGACATTGAAATTAATTTGTTGTAATAGAGCGATATATCAGAGTCTGTTCAGCATGAACGAACTTTTGATATTGTTTAATTTGAACAAATAGTTCTTTTTTTATTCATTTTAGGCATATCAAACATTGGTGTTAAGTAGAAAAATTATGATTTGTTCAATTTTAATAATGTTATCAGTGATAGTTATTTTGAAAACAGGATCATCAGATGCAATTAATACAACTAATGATTTTGAAGAGTACAGAATATCACAAATGCCAGAAACTAGATTTTTTGAACAATATTCAGAATTAAGTGCTCCAGAAAAAACCGCAGTTGTATATCCAATTCTTACACAAACTGCATATTCATGGGGAGGAATACATGATTTCTACATGGGTCGCTGTGAAACATGTTCAGAAGTTGAAATTGAAGAATATTATGATCCTATTTTTTCAGTAGGGGCAAAAAGCTTTAGAATTTTAGAATTTTTAGGATATAGTGTAATTGACGATATAGATATTGATAAAAATCCCGAAATATTAAATAATTTTAACTCGGTGGTTTTATTACATAATCAATTTGTAACAGAAAATGAATTTCTAGCAATCACATCACATCCAAATGTAATTTACCTATATCCAGGAGCTTTAGATTCCAAAGTTAGAATTAATTACGAAGAAAACACCATGATTCTTGAACGTGGCCCAGCATTTCCAGATTTAGACATTATCGATGGTTTTGATTGGAAACATAATAATTCAGAAATGACAAATAACACAATTTGTGAAAATTGGGAATTCTATCAAATTACCAATGGACACATGCTTAATTGTACACCAGAAGATATTATTCAAAATAACGATAACATATTAAAGAAAATAAAACAACTAGTAGAATTTTAAATTAAAACTTAAAAAAATTACTTTGATTTTTTCTTCATATATAATACCATTCCAACAATTATTGCAGGAACCATTATTAGTATAGGATCAAATCCACCAACTGCAGGTTTTTTAAATGATTCATCTGATTCTTCAATCATAATCAAAGTTGTTGCATTGACTTTTACAATTTTGGATGCAAATGCAGATTGAATAGGCCCATCAATGCTTGCTAAAATCGTTACAGAGTCATCAGATGTAGAAATAATTGACGCAATTGCTTCACCAGTAGGACCTGTGAATGTATCAGTAATTGTAGCAAACCCACCTTCAAATTCCCACATGACAGGAGCATTTTGTAGAGGCAGCCCATTTTGTTTTGCTATGATAGATACAAGAAAAGAGTCCCCTTCTTCAACAATATCAGCACTTGTAATTTCTATTGTAGGGGTGATTTCCTCAATTTCGATCTCTTCTGTAAGTATTGGCAATCCTTCAGAAATAAATGAAATTTCAACTGTTCCTGATGATTTAGGTGTTAAATCTAACTGTGTGAAACTAGATTTATGAGAAAGTGTTACATTTTTTGGGAAATCAAGTATTGATGGATTTGAAGAAAATATTTTGATTTCAACATCCTCGTTTATTTTCACGGGTAATGATTGAGTATCTAAAATCTGTAAAACAAATGTATCTTTAACTCCGGCGAATAATCTTTCTGAATGATCAATAATTAAAGAATCAGGCTTTGAAGAGATGCTTGAAAGTGAAACACTAGTTTCAAACTCATCAATATTAATTAGTAAATCTTCATCACCGGAATCAATTGCAGTGATGGGAATAAGTGTAAAATAAGGATAAGTTTGAATATTTTCTTTATCCACAATAAAGATGTCAGAATTGGAAATTTCAATTTGTTGTTCTATTGGTATTTGAAATAATCCATCAGATGATTCCAAATATACAACAATCCAATGCTGTTCACCTTTTAGAAAATGATTAGTGTTTACATGGGTCTTCAGAGATACAGAGTCTTCTGTATAACCATCAATATCCAGTGTTACAACTTCCGCATTAGGGATGTTTGGAGCAATATCAGAATCAGTAGGTACAAAATATCCCATATTGCCATATACCAAAGAGGATTCAAATCCTTTTTTTATTATTGAATTTTCAATGGAGATTGATTTATCCGAAGTTGTAAATGGCACCACTATGTCTCTATCAGCAGTTACAGGGTGACCGTTTTCATCTTCCAGATAAATTACCCCTACTAATTGTCTTGAGCCATCTGAAATAACAGATAAGGGCTCAAATTTTATTTCTTCATTTCCATAAAGTTCAACATCAATTGTTTCAAAAGTCTCTTCAACTATAATTAAGGGGTCTTGAGAGGTTGCAGTTACAGTATAGGAATCAGTCTCACCTTTTTGAATTGAGAATAACTCGTGCCCATAGGTCTGTCCTTTTTTAATTTGAAAGTATCCTTTAGGATTTATTGAATTTACATCAGAACTTGTGTTAGTAGTTTCCGAATCAGTTGAACTCTCAATTTCAAAGTAGATAGTAATGTCTTCTGTTGCCTTAATCAAAGAACCAGATGAAAATAGCTGTGCAATTAAATGTCCACTTGAAGTATTTGAAGAACTAATATCTTCAGGAATCACAAATATTTGAATTTCTTTTTCAGTGGATTTTTCAACAGTTAGTATTTCAGAAGTTTCGAGATCACCAGACTTTGCAGAAACTGTAATAATCCCTTCTTTATTCACTGTAAAAGTTTGTTTAGTTTCAAATTCACCTTTAGGGATAAATATATTAGATTCAGAAAAGGAAACTACTCCAGATTTAGAAGTACTAAGTTTCACTAGATAATCTTTATCAGCTCTTGTCGGAATTCCACTCTCATCAGTTAATAAAATAGATAGAATACCTTGATTGTTTACACCTATTTCAAATATATCAGGAAAGAGATCTAATGAAATTTCTTTAGGGACATTGTTCCCATATACTTTAATAGGAATTTCTAATGATGTCGAACCCTCATTAAAAACATATAGAATTGTATCACCTTCTCCATATGCTTTTAATTTTACTAGAATTTTATACGGATGTATTTTTTCAAAATCAATTACTTCAATAATAGATTTGTCAAGAGACTCAACTTTTAGATTTCCAATTTTTTCCAATGAGATTTGACCATTCTTGGAATTATAAACTTCCAAAGTAACTACATCACTTTCATGGATTTTTTTTGGCAGTAAATCATATTCTAAATCATATTCATTTTCTATGGCAAATGAAGTACCCATAGTTGTGACATATAACAAAAAGAGCATTCCAAATAATATAGATTTCAATATATAAACAACTCAAATGAACATTATAATCATCAGTTCACCCAAATTGAACGCACAAATATTTCCAAAAAAAATGCTCAGTTTAAACAAATTGAACGTACAGAATGCTATTACAACAGAAATGTCATCTTAAAGAATGTCTGCAAATTCTGCATTGGTTAAATTTAAGATGGTAAATGGGCTAATTGGCAGTATTTTAGAGGAAAATAGAGTTTCATTTAGATCATTGTTTCCAAAATTGCCTCAAATTGATACAGAAGTTAGATCAAAAATTGAAAAGCTATTAGAATCCAGAGAGAGAATAAAATGCGAGATTGATGGAGATAATGATTTTGAAGATTTCACAGACGATCTAAATCTTGCAAATTATTTTCTTGCATGTAGGAAATTTTCAGATTCATTAAGATATTATGAAAGTGCATTGGCAAAAAATCCCCAGTCATATTCAGCATTATGTAATAAAGGACTATGTCTCTTTAAACTATCAAAATTAGATGATGCGATTACATGTTACGATGAGGCTTTATCCACTTACAAAAACATCCCAGAAGCATTTTTTATGAAAGGAAAAATAATGTATGCAAAGCAGGATTTTGTAGAGGCAGTTAAACATTTTCAAAGCGTATTAGATTTAGAATCGGAAAATATAGATGCAAAATTCTATCTAGCAAAGGGACTTGTAAAAACAGGAGATATTCAAAAGGGCATCAAAGTATTAGAAGAAATTATTGAAAATCATGATCATGTAGATTCGTTATTATTATTGGGTCAAACTTTCTCAAATCAAAATGAGTATCAAAAAGCAATAGTTTATTTAAATAAACTCGAAGAAATTTCACCAAATCATATAGAAGCACATCTTCTTTTAGGTAAAGCACATACTTCAGGTGGAAATTATAATGAAGCGATTTTACATTTTGAAAAAATATTGAATAAAACACCAAACAACATAGAGGCACGATTACTTTTAGGTAAAACAAACATGGAGATTAACAATCCTAATGAAGCAATGTCTAATTTTGAAAAAATTTTAGAGATTTCTCCAAACCACAAAGATGCATTAAACTACAAAATTGAATTATTAGAAAAAAGTGGAAGGTTAGATGACGCAATAGAGTGTTGTGATCAACTAGTAGAATCAACATCGGAGCCTAGAGATCAATTATTAAAAAAAGGGATTTTGTTATTTAACAATAACAAATCTTCTAATGCATTAAGTATTTTTAATGAAATTTTAGGAAAAACTAAAACCAACAATATTGCTCTTATTTACAAAGCTAAAATCTTTGAGCAAAAACATGAATTTCAAGAAGCACTTCTATGTATAGAAAATATACTTAAATCAGATCCCGAAAATACAGAAGCCTTAGAGAAGGCAGCTGAAATTTCATTAAAAGTTGGAAATTATGAAAAGGGATTAGTCTATACAAATCAGTTATTAACAAAATCATCATCAGATGTAATCTTAGAAAGGAAATCGCACCTCCTATCAATTCTTGGTCGTCATGAAGAAGCAGGGCAAATTTGCATGGAATTAATTAAAATCAACAAAACAAATGGCCAAGCATTATACGAATTAGGCAAAATTCACCTTATTTTAAATAATTTTGAGAAAGCAGTTGATTTTTTCGATAGGGCAATAAGAATTAGTCCCATGAATTCAAAAATGATTTTGAAGAAATCAATGGCATATTTTGCCCAACAAAAATACGAAGACGCCATTCTTTGTTTAGAGCAAATCCCAGAAGTAGATTCTCTATACAATAATGCACAATTTGAAAAATCGAAAATTCAAATGCTGCAAGGAAACACAAAACAAGCAATTGAAATTTTATCCAAAGTAATTAAAACAAATAATGTCTTCAAATTAGTAGCTTCAAATGAAGTGATTTTTGAAAGCATATCCAATATGTTTGAGTTTAAAGAATTAATAAAATAAAAAAGAAAAAATTAATTGGAAGATAAGATTTCCATTGGTTTTGATTTTTTCCATAGGTGAGTGCACAAACTAAACATGTTTTCAACCATCTCTTCAGAATTAGTATACATGATAGAGTCAACATCATCATTAAGATCCATTGATTCTTTCATAGCTCCAGACATTATTAGTTGATTCTTGGATTCTACTATCATTCTACTTTTTGAAGGCAGTTTTCCAATTTTAACTTCAGAAGTACCCAACTGTTCAATGATTTCCATTGTTTTAGAATCACAGTCATTTGTAATTATTCTTACTTCTCCACCTGTAGATACTTTTGCGTGTATTTTATCTGGGATTGATGTATGATACATCCTCATCAAATCATCTGAAGTTGTAACCAGGAAGATTTTCTCTTTAGATTCTTGAATTAGTTTTCCAATTCTAGTGTATATGTTAGATCTTCCTTGAACAATTGAGAAAGAGGACATGTCAGTTGCTGCCACATTATTTTCATAATTATGGAGACTTTCAATAACAGTTCTTGCCAATTTTTGTAGCATAACAATTTCATCTTCTTTCTTTTGAATTACACTTGTTAGTGCTTCAGCAGGTTCCACAGCATTTACAATGGTAGGGTTTGAGAAGGTTGTTGAAATTACACCCATGTTTCTGAGCTTATTCAAAGATCTGTATGCCTTTCCTCTATCTACATTAAGTTTTTGTGCCATCGTACCAACAGTTACAGAACCCATTTGAAGAAGTCCAACATAGATTTTGGCGTCAATTTCTTCTAAACCAAAATGAACTAGAGAATTGTAAATTTCCTCTTTGCTTAACATATTACTTTCTCCTCTTGGATTTCATGGTATTTATCTGATCTATTATTTTGGGCTCTATAACATAGAAGTCGTTGATTTTTCATTAATGTTACAATAAATTTTGACATAATTAGATACTGTGTGTTTTTTACAAACGAACAGGGATTTCCGATAAAGTTGTACGATCACACCAAACACACGCTATGATATACTAACATATTACTAAATTCCAATAATGAAATTACAACGAAAGGGAACGCGACATTCTCATCGTGGAGTTATCGGTGTAGAGTCTGCAATAGTCATGATTGCATTTGTAATCGTAGCAGCAGCACTCGCATTTGTTGTACTAAACATGGGATTCTCAACTACGCAAAAAACAAAAAATGCCATAGTCTCAAGTGCTGATGAAGCAAGTAGTGCATTAGAGATTGCAGGGAAAGTTATTGGTTCAGGCCACATTACTGCAGGAAAACTTAATGCAACAGCTGTTCCACTAAAGATTGTCTCCGGAGGGTCATCAATTAACCTTAATCCCTCAAATGCTGCCATACGTTATCTTAGTAATAGTGTAGAGCACGGTAATATCTATGCAGGTGCAATATCTTCAGGAACACATGATACATTGGCAAGTGCAATGCAAGCATCAGTAACTGCAGGATACATTTCATCAAATCCAGTAAATGGTTCTAGTCCAAGTGAGACAAAAGCAGTATTCTATTTCAACGTAAATAGAAACGATAACTTCATCTTAGATCAAGGTGAACACGGAATGTTGGCAATAGCATTTTCAGAATCTGAAAGACCACAATCACTTGATATTATTAGAGCAGAAGTTATTCTTCCAACTGGTGCACCTTTGTCTATTGAGCGTACAGTTCCAAACATATCATCATCAGTAGTAGATCTTGGTTAATTTCAGAAATTAGCCAGGTTTTTTACTTTTTTATTTTGTTTATTTTGATCAAACAACAGTACAAATTACAAATATTTTATGATTGTTTGATGACTGGGAAAGTAATCTTTGTATTGTTAGGATTGTTCATTTTTCTGCCATTAACAACCGCATCGGCGTACGCAGAAAATTCTTGGACGGTATCCATAAAACCATATGATGAGTTTGGAAAAAAGGAGTTATTTCAGCCTCGAGAACTACCCATAATGTCAGGGGACAAAGTAATTTGGAAGAATAATGATTCAACTAGTCACAAAATTGTAAGTGGGATTCCTCAGCATCCAGATTATGCAGGGGAATTCTTTTCCACAAACGTAATTTCTTCAGGTAGCGATAATTCTATTTCTTTAGATTTTAAAGGGTATGCAGGGTATTACTATTTTTGTGAAATACATCCATGGTATACTGGAAAAATCTTTTTTGAAGAAAGACCAGGTATTTTTAACTCTACACTAGGCACATCATATAAAATTCTTGATGAAAATACTCTATCAGTTGGAGGATTAGTAGAATCAGATTTAAGAAATACAGAATATGAAATGTTAGTTTTTGACAGTAAAAATAATCTAGTGCATCAAAACATTCAATCATTTGAATCTGATGCATCATTTAATCAAATAATAGATATTTCGGATTCTTTATGGAAAAAAGATGAAAATTTTACTCTTAAATTGGTTTTTGGGGTTCCTAGTGAATCTACCAGTATCCCAATAAAAATTCCAATTAATCAGACATATGAGAAATCAAAATATTTAGAATTTTGTCAAGATTTTAGAACAGAATCAAATTTTCTTTTTGAAGAAATTCAACTTCCAAATTGGTATAAAAAAACACTTTGCTGGTATGGGAATAAAATAATAACAGAGAAGGAACTTTTAGATTCTTTAAATTTCTTTAATAACATTGTTTAAAAAAATAATTCCACGTATGTTCACAATAAACACACGTCACAATATACTCCTTTACTCATTTTCTAATATATGGAATTACAGCAAAAGGGAACGCGACATTCTCATCGTGGAGTCATCGGTGTAGAGTCTGCAATAGTCATGATTGCATTTGTAATCGTAGCAGCAGCACTCGCATTTGTTGTACTAAACATGGGATTTACTACCTCACAGAAAGCAAAGACCACAATCATCGCCGGATTAGAAGAATCGGGTAGCAGTATGCAAGTTGCCGGTAAAGTTATCGGCGTAGGTTGTACATCATCTACTAATGGATGCAGTACACCATATCTTAATGCAACTGCATATCCAATCAAGATTACTTCTGGTGGAGATTCAGTAGATTTGTCAGCAGCAACAACTGCAGTCAAATACATCAGTAATTCTATTCAATATGATGACATTTATGCAGGTCCAATTTTTGGAACAGAATACAGATCACTAACATCAGCATTAGACCAAGCAGATACTGAATCAGGAACTGCTTTTGATGATTTCAACAATGCACAACCAATGACAGGAACAGTTGTGGCTAACACTGCATCATTCATCTATTGGTCAGTACAAACAACGGCCAATCAAGTACTAGATCAAGGAGAACATGCAGTATTGGTAATAGCATTTGAAGACGGTGAGAGACCAACTTCATTAGACACAATCAGAGCAGAGTTAATTCCAGCAACTGGAGCCTCACTATCAGTAGAGCGTCAAGTTCCAACAATCACTACATCTGTAATAGACCTAGGTTAAACCAATAATACTGGTTTTCCTTTTTCTTATTTTTCGTTTTTAGAAATATTCTGTCTGATCACAGCAAACACACGCTATGATATACTAACATATTACTAAATTCCAATAATGAAATTACAGCAAAAGGGAACGCGACATTCTCATCGTGGAGTTATCGGTGTAGAGTCTGCAATAGTCATGATTGCATTTGTAATCGTAGCAGCAGCACTCGCATTTGTTGTACTAAACATGGGATTTACTACCTCACAGAAAGCAAAGACCACAATCATCGCCGGATTAGAAGAATCGGGTAGCAGTATGCAAGTTGCCGGTAAAGTTATCGGTTCAGGTTGTACTACATCAGCTGGAGGTTGTTCAACAACACCATATCTTAATGCAACCTCATATCCAATCAAGATTACTTCTGGTGGAGATTCAGTAAATTTGTCAGCAGCAACAACTGCAGTCAAATATCTCAGCAATACTGTAGAGTATGATGACATCTACAAAGGCCCTATCACAAATGCAGAATATAGAACACTAAGTAGTGCATTTACAGCAGCCATTAATAATTATGGTTACATCGAATACCATCCAACAACTGCAGGTGGACCCAATGCTACTTCTGCATTTATCTACTGGTCAGTCAGTGGATCAACCATCAATTCAATCTTAGATGAAGGTGAGCATGCAGTATTGACAATCGCATACGAAGCAACAGAAAGACCAGCTGCATTAGATACCATAAGAGCGGAAATAATTCCAGCAACTGGAGCCTCACTATCAGTAGAGCGTCAAGTTCCAACAATCACTACATCTGTAGTAGACCTAGGTTAAACCAATAATACTGGTTTTCCTTTTTCTTATTTTTCGCTTTTGGAAATATTCTGTTTGATCACAGCAAACACACGCGATCATATACTAATACCAGACTAAATTCTATCAATGAAATTACAACGAAAGGGAACGCGACATTCTCATCGTGGAGTCATCGGTGTAGAGTCTGCAATAGTCATGATTGCATTTGTAATCGTAGCAGCAGCACTCGCATTTGTTGTACTAAACATGGGATTTACTACCTCACAGAAAGCAAAGACCACAATCATCGCCGGATTAGAAGAATCGGGTAGCAGTATGCAAGTTGCCGGTAAAGTTATCGGCGTAGGTTGTACATCATCTACTAATGGATGCAGTACACCATATCTTAATGCAACTGCATATCCAATCAAGATTACTTCTGGTGGAGATTCAGTAGATTTGTCAGCAGCAACAACTGCAGTCAAATACCTCAGCAACAGTATTGAATATGACGACATTTATTCTGGTGCACTTACTGCAGCAGAATACAGATCATTGGATTTAGCATTTGAGGGAGCAGTAGCTAATTCTGTAACAAACTTCTCAGGTAACATGAATCCAGTATCTGAAACCGTAGTTACAAATACTTCAGCATTCATCTACTGGTCAGTTAGTGGATCAACCATTAATTCAATCTTAGATGATGGTGAACACGCAGTATTAGCAGTAGCATTTGAAGACGGTGAGAGACCAACTTCACTTGATACAATTAGAGTGGAATTAATTCCAGCAACTGGAGCCTCACTATCAGTAGAGCGTCAAGTTCCAACAATCACTACATCAGTAGTAGACCTAGGTTAAACCAATAATACTGGTTTTCCTTTTTCTTATTTTTCACTTTTTTGTTTGTTTACATTATACAGACTTTATGATATACTACTTTGAGCAGATCATACATTAATGAAATTACAGCGAAAAGGAACACGACATTCTCATCGTGGAGTCATCGGTGTAGAGTCTGCAATAGTCATGATTGCATTTGTAATCGTAGCAGCAGCACTCGCATTTGTTGTACTAAACATGGGATTTACTACCTCACAGAAAGCAAAGACGGTGACTCTGGCAGGTATTGAGGAAGCTACAAGTGCTATGAAGATATCAGGTACAATTACTGCAGTAGGTTGTATTGATTCAGATGCAGGATGTGGGGTTGTTCAAAAAATTAATGCTACTACCATACCTTTGAAAATTTCTGAATCAGGAAATTCTGTAAATTTTGCATCAGACATTGTAGCAATTAGCTATATGAGTAAATCTATTCAATACAATAATATCTACACAGGACCCATAACATCTGAAATTTTCAGACAAGCAGTTCTAGCTTTTAGACAGGCAGATCAGGAGACAGATTCTTCATTTGATGCTTTTAACGGAGCAAATCCTCTTAACGGTACACTTCCTAGCGAAACAAGTGCGTTTGTATATTGGACAAAGAGATTAAATTCAAACCAAGTTTTAGATGTAGGAGAACACGCAGTATTGGCAGTTGCATTTGCTGAAAATGACAGACCTCAATCATTAGATAGTATTAATTTAGAAATAATGATCTCAAATGGTGCAACCATGACCCTAACTAGAGATATACCAAATATTACCCACGAAGTCCTAGATTTAGGATAACGCAGTTCACACTGAGAGTAATTTAGAATAGTCTGTCTGATCACAGCAAACACACGCGATGATATACTCCCATGGTACTAAATTCTATCAATGAAATTACAACGAAAAGGAACGCGACATTCTCATCGTGGAGTCATCGGTGTAGAGTCTGCAATAGTCATGATTGCATTTGTAATCGTAGCAGCAGCACTCGCATTTGTTGTACTAAACATGGGATTTACTACCTCACAGAAAGCAAAGACTTCCATCATCTCTAGTTTGGGTGAAGCAAGTAGCAGTATGCAAGTTTCAGGCAAAGTCATTGGTTCAGGATACGTGAACGGTGCAGTGCTTAATGCCACAGCATTTCCAATCAAAGTGTCATCTGGTGGATCAGATGTAAATCTTGATGCACAGACTATGGCCGTAAAATACATCAGCAATGGTGAAAATTACGACAACATTTACGTAGGTACATTATCTACACAAGAATGGAAACAACTCTCAGCAGCATCTGGACAAGCAGATACAGGAGAGACTAGTGGAACAGGTGAAGCTTTTGCAGACATAGTTGGAGATCCATTTAACAATCAGACTCCAACAAACACACGTGCATTCATTTACTTTACACAATCAAATGAATCTACACCAAACGACATTCTTTCACAAGGTGAATCAGCAGTATTGGCAGTTGTTTATAATTCAGCAGATAGACCTGCAGCATTAGACAAAGTCAAAATTGAAGTCATCACACCAACTGGCGCAGCCTTGACGGTAGAAAGACAAGTTCCAACAATTACAAACGCAATAGTAGATTTGGGCTAGGAGAGTTTTTTATGCTCCCCCCATTAACTATTTTTTCTAAACTAAAAATCAGTGAAAGCAATTTAAAATTAATCATTTTCTCAGGATTTGCAATGTATTTTCTTATATTGTATGAAATGTTTCCTCAATATCTTTTTGATGAGCAATATGTTTTGTTTACTTTAGTTGTACCACTAGTTGTAGTAGTAATGGGACTAAATATTAAAAAAATTAATGTAAAAAATTTATCTCTAAAGAATTTGTCAATAAAAAATATTGCCATCAAAGGAAAAGGACGTACAAAAAATTCTAAAGTTAAAACTAAGAATCAAATTGAAGAAGCGGATTCTGAAATTGCGGGAAACTCCGAGATTGATGCTTTATTAGCAGGTAAGGATCCAAGTAATGATTCTGGAATGTCAGAAATGGAGGCATTATTAGCAAAAACAGATCAAGACGGAAAAGAAAACAGGAGTAGGGATATTGATGCAATGCTAGCAAAAACAGAAGAAGAGAAATCCGAAGAAAGTTCTGGAGGAAATTCAGAAATCGAGGCATTATTAGCAGGAGCAGAGACAAATACAGAAGAGAGTTATTCAAATTCTTCTTTAGATAATTCAGATACCGAATTAATTATTATGGAAAAAATGGAACCCATTGAAAACGACATACAGACACTAAAAACAGACTTTGATCAGTTCAAACAAGATCTCACTACAGTTAAAGAAGAAGTAGAAATTCTTTCAAATTCATTTGAGTCAACATTAACGGACATCAAATTGTTGACTACAGATATGAACAATCCACTAAACTTTATGAAGGAGGATTCACCATTCAAAGAAAATATTCAAACAATTGATGTGGATGCATTGATTAAAAAACCTGAAAACCCTCCAGATACCATTAAACCAAAGTCACAAAAGCAAGAACCTGTTGTGCAAGAACCTGTTGTGCAAGAACCTGTTGTGCAAGAACCTGTTGTGCAAGAACCTGTTGTGCAAGAACCTGTTGTGCAAGAACCTGTTGTGCAAGAACCTGTTGTGCAAGAA